>JALYVD010000330.1 GCA_030853405.1 Acidobacteriota bacterium
GTTGCGGCCAAAGCGAACAGTAGAACTGTGGCGTTGATCGCGATGCCTTGCTGCCGCGGCAGGTTTGCCGGAAGAATTGCCGGAAGTAGGTTGACCGCCCAACTTGCAATCAAAATTCCCAATACGCCTCCAGCCAACGAAAGCGTAAAAGACTCGGCGAGAAACTGTTGAATCAGACGGCCACGCCCCGCGCCGAGCGCCGCACGGACAGCCAGCTCTTTGCGGCGGGCGGAAGTGCGGGCCAACAGCAATCCAGCGACATTGGCGCAGGCCACCAGCAGCAAGAGGCCAACGGCTCCCAGAAGAGTCAGGAGAGCGGTCCGCACATCTCCGACCATCGCATCGGCGAGGGGCACTACCGCAGCATCGTTGAGATCGACCTCTTTTCCATACCGATGTTTGATGCGGCGAGCAATCACGCTGAGATTCGCGCGCGCCTGGGCAACGGTAATCCAATCGCGGATGCGGCCGAGACACTGCCAATTATGCGCCGTCCGGCTGGGAAGTTCCGGATCGAGCTCGCGCGGAATCCAGGCGGCGACGCCGGCCGGAAAATCAAACCCTTCCGGCATCACTCCAAGAACGGGATAGACCGCTCCCTCCATCCTCAAGTGGATTTTAGAGAGGTCCGTTGCAGCAGCGAGATATCGCTGCCAATAGCTATGGCTGACGATCACCGCCGGCGCACCGTGGACGCGCTGTTCTTCGGACGCAAAAGCGCGGCCTCGAAAAGGCTTAACACCGAGAGCTTTAAAGAAGCCGCTAGACACCTCGGCGATGTTGACACGCACAGGCTCGCTGCCGCCGGAAACGGATGACAGGCCATAGGCGTATTCCGCCAGACTCGCGAACGTGTTGTTCTGTGTACGAAAATCGTCGAAATTCGGGTCCGCAAAATTCATCCGGTGACCGTCGGAAGCCTGTTCCCAGACACGCACAATTTGCTGCGGATTTGGATAGGGGAGCGGGCGGAGCAGCACTGCGTCTGCAACCGAAAAGATCGAAGTTGACGCGCCGATGCCGAGAGCGAGCGTAAGGATCGCGACGGCTGCGAAGCCCGGTGCCTTAGCTAGCAGGCGCATGCCGATTCGCAGGTCTTGCCAAAGTGTCTCCATGCTCTGTACCTCCCGCTACTCTTCCCGTAAAGCGCGTATCGGATCGATTCGCGACGCCCGCCGCGCCGGAACATAGGCGCCCAGTGCAGTCGTAACCAAAAGTAGAACCGACACGGCGGCAAAAGGCACGACGCCGATCCGCTCGAAGGAAAAGAACAGAGAAGAGGTGACCGCCTTTGCAACAAAAATGGCCGCCACGAGTCCTACCGCGATGCCGCCGATTCCCAATACCAGGCCTTGCCGCAAGACCATGCCGGCGACCTGATGCGGGTCCGCTCCTATCGCCATCCGAATCCCGAATTCGCGGCCTCGCCTACTCACCGAATAAGAGATCACGCCATACAATCCGATCACTGCCAAAATAAGGCCCATCACTCCCATGCCCGCGACGGTATTCGTGATGAGGTTGGGAGTAGCCACCGCGCGGTTCTGATATAGGCTTTGCATCGTACGCACGTCGAAGACAGGCATGTTTCTATCCAGTTTCTGCACAATCTGCCTGAGAACTGGAACGAGCGCCGCTGTGTCCGGACCCTTTGACTGCGCCACTAAAAACATACCCGATTGTGGATTCTGCGAAAACGGCAGATAGAGGAAGTCTGTTCGCCCCTCGCTGATCCAAATATATTTCGACATCTTCGCGACACCGACAACTTCGGCCAGCCGCCCCGGCGCTTCCCCTAACCGGATGCGCTTTCCGATAGCGTTCTGTCCCGGCCAGTAATGACGAGCCATGTCTTCATTCACAATCGCAACCGCGGGCGCATTGACCTTGTCGGAATCGAGAAACGCGCGCCCGTGAACGACCGGAATCGCCAGCGTGTCGAAGTATCCGGGCGTGACCACGTCTTTAAACACGTCCGCCGCACGTTCGCCGCGCCTGAGTTGCCGTCCCTCCGGCACGACGCTTGTGCTTTCGATTCCGTTTCCCGTCATCGGGATGGTGGCCGTGAGTGTTGCCGACTGTACCCCCGGGGCCCGTTCTGCGCCTTCAAGAAGCTGTTTGTAGAATGCGTCTCTCTGCGCATCCGTATAGTGAACCAGCCCCGGATTGAAGTGCATCAATTGCAGATGATCGTTGCGAAAACCCGGGCCCTCGTTGACCTCCGTCCGGAATCCTTCGAGCAAGACTCCAGAGACAATCAGTAGTACAAGAGACAATGCAACCTGCCCGGCGACGATTAAATTGCGGCCCCACAACCGGCTGCTTCGGGACGCCGTTCCGTCCCTCTCTTTCAAAGCGCCGATCAGGTCCAACCGCGTACTTCGCAGCGCTGGAATCAGCCCAAAGATAAACGTGCTCACGACGGCAACCAGCAAAGTGAACACAAAAACCCGCTGATCCAATCGAGCCGTCAGATCCAATGGAACGTCCGTCGGAACGGATAGCCTATCGAAGAACCCAATAGCTGCGGAGGCAACGGCCAGCCCCGCTGCCGCACCCCCAGCCGCAAGCAGCAAATTCTCGATTAGCAACTGCCGGATAACACTCCAGCGGCTTGCCCCTATCGCCAATCGCACCGCGATCTCTCGGGCTCGCACCGTGGACCGGCTGAGCAACAGTCCCGCCACGTTGGCGCAAGCCACCAGTAGCACGCAGCCGGCGAGCAGCCCAAGCATGATCATCAGCATCGCGTCGGGAGGCGATTGCTCCAGACGAACCTGTAACTGTGTCTCCGCTTTTAACCGTAGAGTCTCGTCTGTCTTCGGGTACATCCGCCGCAACGCCGTGGCAATTGCCGCCACGTCGGCACTGGCCTGCGCGGCGTTCATGCCGGGCTTGAGCTTGCCTCTTACGTCGAGCCACCGCAAATCCCTTTTCGTCAGGTGGTACGGGCTCCACAATTTCGCGGCCATCGCCACGGGCGCGTACAAAGCCGGTTTTACTTGGTCCAGACCGCGAAACGCCTCCGGAGCTACCCCAATGATTGTGAACTCAGTTCCACTGAGCCAAATCTTCCTCCCGATGGCCGACGGACTTGCTCCAAATTCGCCCGCCCACAGTTCGTGGCTGAGCACTACGACCGCATCCCGGCCCGGAGCCTGATCTTCCTCCGGACGGAAGCCGCGCCCAATCGTGGGCTCTATGCCGAGTACTTTGAAGAAGTTGCCCGACACAAACATCCCGAACTTCATCCGTGGTTGCGTTTGCCGGTCGGGAGTGAACCCGAACTCCGCATACGACGAGGCCACCAAACCATCGAATGTTCGATTCCGATCACGCAGGTCGATGTAGTCGGGATAGGAAACCGTACTGCCGGCCCCAAACGCTTCAGACGTTGCAGGAATCACGCTTAGCACTCTACTGGGCTTCAGCACCGCCATCGGCCGCAGCAGTATAGCGTCCGCCAAGCTGTAGATTGCCGAGTTGGCCCCTATTCCAATCGCGAGCGAACAAACCGCAACGATCACGAACCCCGGATTCTTGAGCAGCATCCGCACCGCATAACGCAGGTCTTTGAGCATGGCACGCCTTTCTAACCGGAGCAGATGCATGCCGAGTGCCGTTAACCCTTGCGAGCGGATTCAGCCACTTGCGCGATCAAGTCCTATGAGCCGTGTCCGGTTATGGGACCGCGATGTCGGAAACCGCTACAAGCATCACGCTTGAACTCGCCCGACGGCTGCCCGGTTTTTCGACTCGCTATGCGTATGAGCTGGACGGATTTGAGCGTGAGTCGGAAAGTTGCGCAAAGTGGACTTCTAGGACGGACCTCGTTCCGGCGCTGTACCGAGCCGCGACCGCCGGGGAGCGGTTATAATTGCGTTGTTTCCGCGAACGGCCACCGGTAGATGCGTTACAGAATTCTGGTGATCTGCTTAGGAACAGGATAGCGCTGGACTCACCAATTAAGACTCCCGTTTGACAACAACCTCCCGGCGGCGCTTGGCCCATCCCGCTTTCTCCGTTTGGTGTGCGCGGGCGATCGCTAAAGCGTCCTGTTCGACATTCTTCGTAATGACCGAACCCGCTGCCACGAACGCGCCTTCGGCAATTGTCAATGGTGCAACCAGGGTAGAGTTGCTGCCCACGAAAACGTTGTCGGAAATATTGGTCGCACTCTTTTTGTGACCATCGTAATTGCAGGTGATAGTGCCTGCTCCGACATTGACCTTCGACCCGATAGTGGCGTCACCCAGGTAAGCCAGGTGATGTGCCTTCGAGCCGCGTCCTAGCCTGGTCTTTTTCATTTCGACGAAGTTGCCGACATGCGAGTCTTCAGCCGCCTCGGCATTCAGGCGCAGACGCGCGAACGGACCTACGATCGCACCCGAGCGGACCGCAGACGCTTCCGCCACCACATATGGCAAGATATTCACGGCGTCGTCGATTTCGCAATCCTTCAGGACGGTTCCAGTGCCGATCCGACAGTTTGCTCCAATACGTGTCCGCCCACGTAACTGAACGTTCGCCTCCACGATTGAATCCTGTCCAATCTCGACATGCGAATCAATCGTAACCGTCTCGGGACTCTCAATCGTGACACCCGACAGCATGAGCTCACTCGTCTTGCGGGCGCGCAGAATCTTATCCGCGAAGGCCAGTTCCACCCGTGTGTTGATGCCGAGAAGTTCGCTCTCATCGGGGACAAGCAAGGGCGCCACCGGGTGTCCGTGCCGCGTCAGGATCTCGACCATATCGGTAATGTAATATTCTTTCGCCGCGTTGTTTGGCGTCACTTCTCCGATGTATTGCCAGAACAGCGCGGCGTCGAAACAATAGAGCCCCGGATTGATCTCGTGCATTTTCAACTGTTCGGGCGTTGCGGATTTCTGCTCTACGATGGCGGCAACCAGCCCGTTCTCGTTGCGAATGACGCGTCCATAACCGGTCGGGTCCACCGCCTCGGTTGTAACGATAGCTCCGCCAAGACGCTTGGTGCGGTGCAGCGCGAGCAACGCCTGCAAAGTTGACGCTTTCAGCAGAGGCCCGTCCCCATTCAGAATAAGCAAATCGCCGTTCTCCGAGGCAACGCTCTGACGGGCGCACAAAACGGCATGGCCGGTACCCTTCTGCTCCGTCTGCTCGGCAAAGCGAATGCCCGGAACTTTCACGCTCTCGCGGACCTGCGCCGCCTGATGGCCCACAACAGCCACAATCTGCTCGGGCGTGGCTACGTGCAAAGCGGCGCGGATCACCTGATTCAACAGCGTGTCTCCGCCAGCTTCGTGCAGCACCTTGGCTCTCTTTGACTTCATACGTGTCCCTAGCCCGGCGGCCAGGATCACTACCGTAATGTTTGGTGTCATGTTGTTTTCTGCCGCTGCCGCGCTAAGGCCTGTTTCCGTAATTGATGCGCCCTCGACCGGCTGGCTAGATCGATTACCACGTTGGCCAAAGCGGTCGGGCTGTGCCGGACCTTACCGGTTTCGGTGTCGCCCAGAAGATCGGAGGTCACGACTTTGACTCCGAGATCGTTTAGCTTCTCGACATCGTTCCCGACCGGTTGCACGCGGGCCTTTCCATATTTGCGCAGCAGGCTCAGAGGAATCGGGCTCGAGTTCAGCACCACGCAGTCGGCCAACCGGCGCCCGGCGTGCGCATGAATCGCCTCAATGTGCTGCGAGGCGGAAAACTGCATGGTCTCGCCAGGCTGCCACATCAAATTCGCGACATACACCTTAAACGCGGGTGAACGTTCAATTGCGTCGGAGATCCCGGTAACCAGCAAATTCGGTATCACGCTGGTATACAAAGAGCCTGGGCCAAGAGTAATTAAGTCGGCGTTCTCTATCGCTTCGAGCGTCTCCGGAAGTGGATCGCATTCGTCCGGCCGCAGACGAACTCTTTTGATCGGCTGCTTGCTCTTACTGATTTTGCTCTCGCCGCGAACAATGGAGCCGTCAGCCAGAACCGCTTCAAGCGTTACGTTTTCTGAGGTGGCGGGAAAGATTCGTCCGCGAATCGCCAGGATTTCGGAAGATAGCCTGACGGCATGGCCGAAGTCTCCGGTAATCTGATGCATCGCCGTCAGAAAAAGATTTCCGAAGCTATGCCCCTTCAAGCCTCGCCCGCTCACAAACCGGTACTGGAACAGGCGCGAAAGCAGGTGCTCGTCTTCGGAGAGAGCGGTCATGCAGTTGCGGATATCGCCAGGAGGCAGAATGTCGAACTCCCGCCTGAGCCGGCCCGAGCTGCCGCCGTCGTCGCTGACCGTGACAATTGCCGCGATGTCTACGACAGGAGCACCCGGTTGCGGTTCAACAGTTCCTCCGAGGGCGTGCTTCTTGAGACCGCACAGCAGAGTCGAGAGCCCGGTCCCGCCGCCGATAGAAACGATTCGTAGAGGTGTCTTGAGCGTGTTGCCCTGGCTGGGCGAAATACGGGTCAGTGTTGGCATGGCCCATCCGCTTCAGGATCTCACGGCCGCAATTCACCGCTGCTGGGTCGATCTCTCAAGTTGAGTTCTCAAAAAGTTGGGAGACCGCTTTGGTTAGCGGCGTTTCCGAGGCTTCTCTTCTTCTTCGTCGTAAACCGGAACCGTGTCCAGATCCTCCGCCTCGAAAACCTGCCCGCAATCCAGGCAGCGTAGGTAATCGATACCATCGCGGCGATAGAGAAACTCGGTTCGCTCGTGCTCACAGCCCTGCATAGCGAAATAACACCTATTCTAGACTGAGACCCGGCCGTGTCAAGCGCTCCGGATCACTTGCGCCGTAAACCATCTCAATTTGCCCGATCGCTTTTAACATCCCGCTTACTCTGTACAATTCTATGATCAATTTAGGTCCAATGCTCAATTTCTCTCTGTGGGCTCCACGAAGTGAAACTCTCATCTTAACCGCGTGACCGTTCCTTTACCAGTTATTCTTGCCCTGGGCCAAGCCGACGCCGAGCATCAACTCGCAGCGCTTGCCCCATCCGCGGGAATCTACGCGCTCGTCATCGAAGGCAGTCCGACCCATCTTAGCTGGTGCGCGAATTTACCCAAACGTCTTCGCCGCCTGCTTTTCCAATCGCCGGAGAAAACGCCGGGGATGACGCAGCGAATTCGCGACCGGCTCACTAGAATCGAGTGCTGGCCGACGGCTTCGAAACTGGAAACTTCGCTGCTGCTGTACTCGCTCACCAAGCGCATTTTTCCGGAAGACTATGTTCAAAGGCTCCGGCTTCGAATGCCATGGTTTATCGGACTAGCGGCCTCTGATCCCTTTCCGCGCCTGGTCTTGTCGAACCGGCTCCCGCGCAGCCAGGGAACGTTTTTCGGTCCGTTTGCCAGCCGCGAATCGGCGCAGTTCTATGAAGAGCAAGTGGAAGGATTATTTCAGATTCGCCGCTGTACGGAAACGCTTCAGCCGTCTTCCGCGCATCCAGGCTGCATTTACGGCGAGATGAGCCAATGCCTCAAGCCGTGCCAACTTGCAGTCAGCCGGGAAGAGTACGCGACTGAAGCTGCTCGTGTCGGAGAATTCCTTGCAGATAACGGCCGCAGTGCTCTCTCGACGCTCTCGTCGGCGCGCGAGAGGGCCAGCGAGGTCCTGGATTTCGAACAGGCGGCCTACATTCACAAACGGATTGAGCGGTTGCGGAACGCGATTGCGGCGCGCGATGAAGTCGTGAGTGAAGCCGCGCACTTCAATGGCGTTGCGCTAACGCGTAGCGCCGGAATCGGGTGCATCTGCTTGTGGCCGATGCAGGAAGGACTCTGGCGCACCCCGATAACAATCGATCTTTCGTCCGAGCAGCCCCAAGCCAGATCGCTCGATGCACTGCTGCGTGAGACCTTGAGCGACGCACTCGAAGAGCCAGCAGGGGAAGGGAAGCCAGCCGAACATCTCGCCCTGTTCCTGCGCTGGTACCGGTCTTCCTGGCGCGATGGCGAATGGTTTCCGTATCGAACGCTCACGGACCTGAACTATCGCAAACTGGTACGCGAAATCTCGAAGTTGCTGAAGGCCGACGCCGTATCGTGTTAGCTTGTCCTCATGTCGGCAAACGAGGAAGTTGAAGAACACATACACCACGCGCAGGACCCATTCGACAAACGTGTTGCAGGAACCATGGCGATTATCGCGGCGCTGTTGGCAATTGTTTCCGTCTTGGGACAGCACTACAACACGGAAAAGTTGTTGAGTCAGCAGCAGGCTTCCGATCGGTGGGCCTTTTCTCAAGCGAAGGATATCCGCCGCTATATGGCGCAGGTGGCGGCACAAATGCTGGCGCAGGGGAAGGCCGATCCCGCCGCCATCCATCAATTCGCGTCCGACGCGGATAAATATCAGAAAAATACCGAAAAGCAGCGCGAATTGGCTCTCGATCTGGAAAAAGAACGCGACAAGATGGGGCGTGAAGCCGACTTCTTCCATTTCGGCGAAGTGTTTCTGGAACTCGCTATTGTGTTGTCTTCGCTGTCGATTCTTACAAAACGACGTCCGCTGTTCTGGGGCGGGGCCGGTTGCGCCGTGGCCGGGTTTGTCATCGCGCTTTACGGCTGGACGGTTTTCGGCTTGATGGGCCAGGTTTAGACCGGGATATGCAGTTCAGCGGCTATGCTTGCCTTCTAGCTGCGCAATCTGTTCAAGATTCTTCTCGCTGACCGACATCGACATGTGTACGTTTGAGCCGCTGACCTGAATGTCCATCGCGTTCAGGGACGACGCCAGGATTGCCATTTGCTGACTGTTATGATCTTGTGTCTGCGCCATGCCCGCTACGAAACGGACAACGGCGACCAGAGAGTTTGCGTCCTCAGGGGATCGCGTTACCGCGTCGAGCGATAGTCTGACAGTTTCGCCGAAATGGATGCCGCCGCTCGATTGCAAAATCGATTGCAATGTCTGGGCATTCTGAAACTGCGCTCCGGCATTTGCGAGAAATTGTGCACCCGAGGGCGATACGAACCACACGTCGTTCGCCGCGCCAATTCTTTCGATCTGACGGGTAACAGCGGGATCGAGTGCGGCGGGATTCGACCGGTGAGCTATGACATTACGCACTGAATCGACATCTCCGAGGACCGCGACACCAGTCTCCGGGAATGCGAGTGCGTTCTTGTCATGCTTATTGATCAGCAGATCCGTTCCCTGATACTGCTCAACAGACGAGCCATGCGCCTCGGCCATCGCTTTTAAGCGGCTGATGTCGAACGAGCCCCGGGCCAGGATGACGCCCCGGCTATTTGAGTTAGTTCCCGCCGCACCGGACGAAGCAAACACCAGGTCCTGAAGGTCGCGGCGCGGGTCAAATCCGGTTTGTTGAACGAAATTCTGGAGTCCTTTATCTTCCGAATCGACGCGTTTGAGGAAATACTGTCCAAACTCCGAGTTTCCGGCGCTGGTAACGTCGATCGAGGCGATCAGTTTGGAATCAGCCGGGACCAAGGCAATAAGGGCCTGATCCAGGGCGCCGAAGCAGGAGAGCGATCCGGCGAGAAAAAACGGGAGAAGCGATAAAACTTGGCGCATAAAGTCCTGCCTAATCCTACGTCGGCCGAAGCGGCAGTGTTCCCGTTTTGTTTAATTATTAACGCGTGAGGTCAATTCGCTTATTTCGGCGAGCTCGTTTGGCGCCGTTCGCGAGATAAACGGTCACGGACCCAAAAATCACCGACAAGAGGCAAGCCAGAACAGGCGGTATCGTTCGCGGCTTATCCAACAAAGTGCAGAAACCAGCGGCAAGCGCCACGATTCCTGCAATTCCTGAAATCAAATGTGTTTCCCGGAACGTCTCGATCAGGAACAACGCGGCCGCAAACGCCAACAGTATCAATCCGTGCGTGGACGGATGGTAGCGCGCGAACGAGTAGGCGCCGAAAATCAACAGCATCGACCCGATCGCGCCCGGCCACACTTTTCCCGGCCACACAAATTCGCAATAAACTCCGAGTGTTCCGGTTATCACCAGGGTGAAGGCCAAGCCCGGACTCAGATCGACATCCACGCTTGGATCATAAAGCCGGGAATGAAACTAACATGCCCGGACGGAGATTCGATCTTCTTCGGTCATTTCCGATATCCGCAGCGGCAGTTCAAACCAAAATGTCGAACCAGGGCCGGGATCGTTGTTGTTCATCCCGATCCTTCCGCCCATGATTTCAACCAGTTGCTTGGAAATAGTCAGCCCCAAGCCAGTACCGCCAAAACGTCTGCGCAGCGTGCCGTCCGCTTGAAAAAACGCCTCAAAAATGCGTTCTCTCACGGACTCTTCCACGCCAATGCCGGAATCGACTACTTGGCAAATCAGATACGGCGCATCGCCGCACGAAACGACGCGGACGTGTACGCTCCCCGCAGTGGTGAATTTGATCGCGTTGGCGATGAGATTTATCAGAACCTGGCGGAACCGGACGGAATCGCCGAAAATCCTGGGCGGGAGAGATGGGTCCAGCTCGTAGGTCAGCGCCAGACCCTTGGAATTCGCTTTTAGGCGCAGCATCTTCACGACCGCTTGTATGCTGTCCTGGACGTCGAACGGCTCCTCGGTCAGCGAGAAACGTCCCGCTCCAATCTGGGAGACGTCCAAAAGATCGTTGATGATAGTGAGCAAGTCGTCCGCGCACTGGCTGACCGCTTCCACGTATTCGCGCTGATCGCACGAGAGCGGCGTGTCTTTCAGTAGATTCGTCATGCCCATGATGCCGTTCATGGGCGTGCGCAGCTCGTGCGACGTGTTCGCCAGAAATTGTTCTTTGAGTTGAGTCGCCTCCCGCGCAAGTTGCAAGGCCGTGCTCAATTCGTCGTTCTTTAGCTGCAACTCCCGGGCGGATTCGACCAGGCGCTGCTGTGAATGTTTCCTCTCGGTCACATCGCGGCCGATACCCTGGACCGCCACAGGTTGTCCGCGCCGGTAAATGATTCTGGTACTGACCTCAAGAAAGCGCTGTGTCCCGAATTTCGAAACGATAGGCAACTCATAATGCTGAGTTGGGCTTCCGCCAAGATGGGCACGGATGCTGTCTTGCATCGCGTCGCGCGCCTCCGGGGCAAGCAGAATGGAAAAGTCCGCTCCCATAATTTCGGCTCGGGAATAACCGGTCAAATACTCGGCCGCCCGGTTCACGGCTACCACTTTGCCCTTCAAATCGTGAAGGAAAATGACGTCGTTAGCGTTCTCAAAAAGATCGCGATAACGTTCCTCGCTCGCCCGAAGCGCTTCTTCCGCGATCCGGCGCGCCGTTTCGTCCTGGAGCATGGCAATTCGCGCATCCGCTCCATGAACGTCCAAAGCGAAAACCACCATGCCAACACTGAGTTCTCTACCCCCCGCGCCGACGTGAGCGAATGGCCCCATCGCATTCATCTGCCGTCCCAGTTCTGTTCGGAGGTCTTCAACCCCGTGCAGAGTCTCCGCGCGAAAGAGAGAGACTATGTTCAAAGCACAAATCTGGGCGCGATCGTAACCGTAAAGCTGTAGCGCGCCATCGTTTGCTTCCAAAATTTGCAGCGTGGAGGCGTCATAGACCAGGGAGGGCACCGGATTCTGGAAGAAAACCCGGTTGTAGTCGGAAAGCCGATTCTCAAGCGTCAGAACCGACGCCTCAAGATCTGCGATGCGGGCTCGCAGTTGTTCGGCCGATCCTGCATGACCCAAGGCGGTTTTTTCGCCCGTCAACATAAGAATCCAATGTTATCAGTAGAAACCGGGATGCGAAAGTAGCCTACAGGACTAAGGTTCTCTCCCAGCCGGAAGGTAACAAAAGACGTCAGGCACGGTCCACCAGACGTGCTCGAACTCTACTCTACATCTTTAAAGATTCCCCACGGCTTGCTGATTATGGGCCCGAACGATAGCAGCATCAACCGGGGCGACCGGGAAGACACCGGTGACAACGAAGCCCGCCCAACCGAGAAAGGTAGCGGACCGGCCCACCAGACCGTGGACGATACGGCTTTCGGGGGTTCAAGTTCGATTCGCCATCCCACCGGCGGGAACTTCGATCTCGAACAGGAGCGGGAGGACTTCGACGGTATTGAAATCATGGAAGCCGACGATGGCAGATTGGGGCTCACGAACGTCGGCGACGTGCCAGCCGACGATTGGGCGGCGGATACCGGAGAAACTAAAACGCCCGACGGCGAACGCTGACCTCTGGCGTTCCAATCACTCTTTACTACGTCACAAATCGATGGTAAGCGCTTGCGCTAATGGGTTCCGCGTAATCGACGTAATTGTAAGGAGTTACGCGTTTTTATTCCGCGGAAAAAGCTTGGTAAAGCAGCTGAATTTATGTTAATGTCAAATTTCCGCGGGAGGTGAGCGTGTTCAAGTCCAGTTCTCCATCTCTTCCCAACCCCGTTGTTCTCAACCGGGTTTACACATTGTGCGATGACATATCGGCAATGCAACTTCTACCATTCGAAGGCAGTACGTTACGGCTGAGTCCCGTATCCAGACTGCCGCGCGGGGCTGAAATTGAAGCCTGCGGTGATGGATTTGACGAGCAAACCCTTAAGGTTTTCTATGAGGGGCAGTTCTACTTCGTTTTCCTGAGAGATTTGGAAACTCAAAAGAAGCTGGTTGCAACGGCCTCCTGGGCATAGCCTGAACCCTACCCCCTAACTGAAAAGACCCGGCTTGAGCCGGGTCTTTTCAGTTAGGGGCAGCGGCCCGCAGGTGAGTTATTGGCCCGCCCCCGCCTGTGCCTGATTCTGCTGCACAAACGTATTTGCATTGTCTTTGTCGATAATGAACGTGCCAGTATCGACGAATGTCGGAAGCGGCGAGAACGAATTTTGCGCGAAGTCGGCAGTCAGCGATGCGGGCGGATGATGATGCAAGTCGTCTAGCATCTTGACGCCGAAGTAAGCCATCGTGTATGGCTTTTGCGCAATCGTCGCTGAAATTACGCCCTTTTGGATCCACGTGAGTGTCCGCTGGTCCGCGTCCATTGCCACGATAGTGACTTTGCCGCCCAGGTTCGCCCGGTTGATCACTTCTCCCACTTCAGGACAGGCGATAGCCTCAAGGCAAACAAATGCGTCCACCTTCTGTTTGGAATCGAGCAGTTGTTTAGCTGTATCGAACGCTACGGTGGGATCTCCCTTAATATCGACCATCTGCGTAATTTTGATGCCTGGGTGGCCATCAAAGGCGCTCTGATAGCCATGAAGACGCTCGTTCAAGTTGCTCTGGTTCGGCATCGTGAAGATCACGACATTCCCTTTGCCGTTGAGCAGTTTCACCACCAGTTGGCCGCCCAGAGTTCCCGCGTTGTAGTTGTCGGTTCCGATGAAGAAAAGACGTTTGCTGCTCGGCGCGTCGGAATCTATCGTAATGACGGGAATGCCTTGCGCAAGAGCCGCATTGATGTCCGGGGTCATCAGATTTGCATCGGCGGCCGAGATCAAAATACCGGACGGCTTTTCCTGGACGGCACGCTGGAACTCGTCATGCTCCGCTTTGGTGTCGTAGGTATCGGGACCGAGCACTTCGGACCTCACCTTCATTTCACCTGTCGCGTGATGCAAGCCGGCTATAGCCGCCTGCCAATACGGAACCTTGACGTTGGTTGTCACCAAAACATAGGTTTCTTTGGGATTGTGGGGCAAAGCCGTGCAGCTGCTCGTAACCAGCAACGCGGCCGGGAGTGTTGCGAAGAGCAAAATGCGTTTCATCATTGGCTATAGTCTATACCTCGAAGCGGGAGTATAGCACGCGAAAAGAGTTGGATTGGCGAGAGTTATTGAGATGCTCCGCCGTGCCAGTCACTTTTCGGCGGATTGTTATACTCATGGTGTTTCTGCAACGCGCTGGAGTGGCGGAACTGGCAGACGCACGGGACTCAAAATCCCGCGACCTTCACTGGTCATGTGGGTTCGACCCCCACCTCCAGCACCAACTAAGTAGTTTTCATGCCAGTTCGGGATTTAGGCTTGTGCTGCGAGTCCAAAACCCGGCTTTCAAGTCCGTGCCCCACCAAGGCGAGCGGAAACTTGCTTCCTATGATTTCCGGGTAAAGTCAAAATAGAATGAAGCAAATGGATTGTGTAGGCACTTCTAACCATATGTTCGCGGTCGGGAAGGCTTAATCGACGATGTGGAAGATTTTTATTGTTTTCGGTCTGCTGGCAGGCGGCTTCGCTCTTAATGCGCAGGATGCGGCCGAGCCAGGCGCCGTCGCTCCTCCTTCCAGCCAGGGGCTTCCACCGGGAACTCCCAGGAACCGTGCCGCTGTCCCGAAGCTAGATACCAGAGGAAAAGCCATCTACTGGTGGCGTCACGGATTTGGGGACGGAGTCCTTGCCGCGGATGTGGTTGCCGCCGGCATCAACCAATTCAACGGCACGCCGCCGGAATGGCAGGGCGCCTCCGGCTTCGGCAAACGGTTAGGCGATACCGTTGGATCCTCGTCGATCGCCGCAGGAATCGGATTCGGACTATCGACGGCCCTCCATATGGATCCGCGCTATTACCGGTGCACGGCTTGCGGCCTCTGGGGACACATCGGCTCTGCAGCGAAACAGAGTTTTGTGTATCACACCGATAGCGGGAAGTTGGCTCCGGCAATCCCCGAACTGGCAAGCATCTACGGCGCTGGAATGATCTCGATGTCATGGTATCCGGCCCGGTACGAGCCTCTGAGCGACGGCGTTCGGCGTGCAAACTACGTGATGCTCTGGCGCTTCGGCTTCGACCTCGTGCGCGAGTTCGCACCGCAGAAAGCGCGCAAGTTCTTCCGGTTGACGCCAAATGACGTTTACGACGATCAGTGAACCGCTATCGCGCTTTGTTTGGCCTCCGGAGGCCGTCTCCACGAAGGATAGCGGTAAGGATGCCGTCCACAAAACCCGTTGATGGTGGGCAGTCTACGATAATCGGACTTATAACCACAATAACCGAAAAGGAGTCAAAGAGGTCAAGCATCCCTTGCGTTCTAAACTGTTGTCCGCATGTGTTGTTCCGGATGGTTCGACTGGTCTTGACTGCACAGGCGATCGTTGGCGTAGTTCTAGGCATTGCTTTGTTCTTCGCGGGCCGATAACACAACGGCCGTAGCGGCGCGAACATAGAACTGGTCATCGGAAAGTAACGCGAAAACCGGAGTCATTCGAACCGGCATTCCCTAGCCGCAGACCTACGCTCGCCCCAGCTTCGGATTTTCAAAATACTCTTCGATCTCTTCGAGCGTCTTGCCCTTAGTCTCAGGCAGAAAGAATACCGCCGTAACGAAGTAGATAACGGTAAACGCCGCAAACGCAAAGAACACCGTCGAATAGCCGTACTGCCCCACAACCGGTAAAAACAGCGCTGCAAATGTCGTCGAGACCAGCTGATTTATCACCAAAGCAATACTCATTCCATTGGACCGGATACGAGTCGGCATTAACTCTGAAAGGGCCAGCCAGACGCAGACGCCGGGGCCGATCGCGAAGAACGCCATGAAGCAATACAGGCTCAAAGCAACCATCCAGCCGTGCTGCCTGTTCGGGACGGGGCTAATAAGAGCCTCCTCAATCTTGAGCGGAGCCGTGCGGGCCGCATCCACATTGCCGAAGGGATTGCGAAAGAATGCTTCCACCTTGTTTGTGGGGATGGAACCAGCCCGGTTTATCTTTATCGGCGCGGCCTTGTCATAAGACCGGGCAATATTCGATTGTCCGGTGAAGCCCGCGTAAGAGTAAATAACGCTCAGAGTCGCTTTACCCGCATCGATCGAATTTGACGCGCCAATCAGTTTCGCGGCTTCGGCTTGATCGAACCGCAGCGTCAGCGATTGGTCTGGGCCAACCATGCCTTGAACGGCATCGCGGCGGTCGATGCGAAGCCGCTCCGTCCCTAGAAACAGGATGCCCGTAATCGACAACGACAAAATAATCCCGGCGCTGCCAATACCCAGCAGGAACTTGCGGCCTTTTCGATCGACGATCATCAGGCCCACGATGGTCACCAGGAAATTGACCAGCGTAAACACGACGTAGCCCCAGTGCGCCTCCACATCGGAGAGCCCGCTCTGTAAAAGAATGTTGGCGTTATAGCCGATAATGCTGTTGATACCGGTCGCCGTATTGCAGAACAAGATGACGCAGGCGAGTAAAAATGGAACGACATATTTCCTGCGCAGGAGACTGTCCTTCACCACTCGTCCAGCGGAAGTCTTCTTGCCCTCCGCGGCTACCTGCGCCATTTCGCTCAGTTCTATCTCGGCGCGCGCCGGAGTGCGGGAGCGCAGTAAAGCGATTCGGGCGGCCTCGATTCTGCCCCGTCGAAAAAGCCAGCGCGGCGATTCGGTTACCATCAGGCTGCCGATGACAAACAAAATTCCAGGTGGAAGCGAAACCCAGAAGATTCGCCGCCACGCCTGATCCTCGAAAGAAAGCAAATTTCCGGCGTTCGCGAGCTTGGCCACTTCTTCGACCCGATAACTGTAATAAATGCTAATCAGCGCCGCAAGCACAATGCCCAGAGTAAGAAGCCACTGGAAGATTCCCGTCCCTTTACCCCGGTTCGAGGCGACCAGGCATTCGGCTAGATAAAGCGGTACAACCACGCCGATGAAGCCGCCGCTTACTCCCTGCAAAAGCCGCCCGAAGAACAGGGCTCCGTAACTGTGAGACAGAGCGATCAGCGGCACGCTCAGCACGAAGGCAAATCCGCTCAGAACCATCAATGGCTTTCGCCCCATCCAGTCGGCCATGACGCCGGCGAAAAGCGTCGAGATGACGCTCCCTAGCAGCACCGCCGCAACGATCATGGAGAGTTGTGAAGCGTCGAGCCCCGACGTGGCCTCCAGGTAAGGGAGAGCTCCGCCAATGATTCCGACATCTACGCCATAGAGCAAGCCGCCGAGCCCAGCGACAATTAAGAGAAACCGGCGATATCGGATAGTTTTGTCGAGGGCGGAACCTTCGGAGAGATCGCCCTGCATCAGCGTAGACATAAGATCGAGTATCTAAGGATACATTGAGATCTATCGGCCTGGCATTGCACTAATGGACTAGACCGGAACGCGCTAGTGGTTTAGCTATCAAGAGCGGGTTCCAAATTCAATTTTGGAGAAGCGGCGCTCAGGGCTGCTTCTCCCCTCCAACCTCTCCAGCAAAGCAACCCTATAAAGTTGGCGAATTGTCGCCCAGCATAGTGTGCCGGATCAGCTTAATAGGCACGCCGCCCTGTTTCATGAACTCGTTATGAAACTGTTCGAGCGAGTAACTGGCGCTCATCTTTTTGTGGTAATCGTCGCGTAGCTTCAGGATTTCAAGTTTGCCCAGCGTGTAGTAAAGGTACGTCGGGTCCGATGTTCCGCGTTTCGTCTCGACTTCGGCATAGGCCCGCGATAGAAAGCCCTCATGCATGAAGAAATCGACGCCCTGTTCGAACGTCATTTTTCCGGTATGCATTTCGATTCCCACGATGTAGCGGCAGTTTCGTAGCAGGGCATCCATCAACTGGCCCGCCCGCAATTCCGGGCTGCCGTCTCCAAACCCCTGATCCAGCATCATCTGTTCGGTGTAATGCGCCCAGCCCTCCACGTTTGAGTTCGCCCACACCAATTTCCGCACCTTCGAAGGAACATTCCTGAAATAGAGCAACTGGACGTAGTGACCCGGATAGGCTTCATGGATCGCCGTGCTCACGATGGTCCCGTGGCTAAACGCGGTCATGAACTCCTGAGTTCTTTCCTTCGGCCAGTCCTTCTCCGGCAAAGTCACATTGAAGTAAGCCTCTGTCGCGACTTTTTCATAGGGGCCCGGCGTGTCCATCGAGGCTGTCGTCAGGGCGCGCATAAAGGGCGGCGTCTCTTCGAGAATGGGCCTGATCTGAGAAGGGATCGTAATGATGTGATGCGAGTTGATGAAATCGATCAAGCCGTTGAACGTGTTGCGAAACGCCTGCAGTAGCTGATCGGGTGGTGGATGATTCTTCCCTAACCGTTCTGAGATCTGCTGCGGAGTTTTTGCCGGATCGATTTTCCGGCTAACCTCTTTCAATGCGTTCTGATTTGCACGAAGGTTGGCGTAACCGATTTCGAGCACCCGGTCCAACGGCAAATCCACCATTTCCTCGTACATCAACTTCTTGTGAAAGTTATCGGCGCCAATCCGGAAGTCCCCGTGTGATTTCGCGAGTAAATCGGTTTTAAGCCAGTTCTCGTAGCTTTTCAGAGCGTCTATTACCGTGGAGTTCACCTTCTTAAACTCGGCCTGCAGTTTCTCATCCTTCACTTCCGTGAACGCTGCGGGCACATCACTGGCGAAGAAACTCTGAAGGCCGGGAAGTTGTTGCAGTGCCACTTCCGTATAAATCTTCGGCGGGTTGTCGAGCGAATGCCTTGCGTCTAGCAGCACCTGCGGAATCTGCTGTTCGCGTGAGATGACGTCTTTCAGCCGCTCCTCGGACGGGGCGAATTTTCGGCTGATTAGGGTGAAAATAGAAGCGGTTACACCGCTCGAATAAAAATCTGGATTGGTTGACTGCTGCCGGATCTTCTCAATATTCAGCAGGTCGGCTTTCAGGTGCGCAATCATCAGATCCCGATCGTCGAACTGCGGAATCTTCTCGAACTTGGGCAGGTACTTTCGCGAAAGTTCCACGCGCTGTTCAAATCCACGCTTCGAGTAATCTTCCAGTTGCGTGTCGTAAGGGCGATGGAAGCCCGCCTGGGTTGCCGCGGTTGGATTCAGCCGGAAGTAGTCGTCGAAGTACTGATCGACCAGCGAATTGAAGGAGGCGGACTGGGCACTCATGATCGTAACTCCTGCAAGGAGGAGCAGCGGCAGTCTCATGCCCTCCATTCTATGGTCTGCCCTTTACAATGAAGAGCGAACGTGCCATTTCCACCCGTCGATCAACAGCTCAGCTACATCAAGAAAGGTCTGGCTGAACTCATTCGTGAAGAAGAATTGCGTGAGCGCCTGACCGTCTCCCTAAAAGAGAACCGCCCACTTCGCGTCAAGGCCGGGTTCGATCCTACCGCACCCGATCTGCATCTGGGACACACGGTGCTGCTTCGTAAAATGAAGCACTTTCAGGATCTCGGACATACGGTGATCTTTCTGATAGGCGACATGACGGGGCTGATCGGCGATCCGACCGGGCGGAATATCACGCGGCCTCCCATGACCAGGGAGAACATTCAAAAGAACGCGGAAACGTACAAGGCACAGGTCTTCAAAATTCTGGACCCGGAAAAGACGGAGGTGCGCTTTAACAGCCAATGGCTGGAGCCGCTTACGTTTGAGAACCTGGTACGCCTTTGCTCAAAATACACGGTGGCCCAGTTGCTTGAGCGTGACGAGTTCAGCAAACGCTTCAAAGACGGCGTTCCGATTTCGGTTCATGAACTGTTGTATCCACTGGCGCAGGCGTTCGATTCTTTCGCTCTTGAATGCGATGTGGAGATGGGCGGGACCGACCAGAAATGGAACCTGTTAGTAGGACGCGAGATCCAGAAAGATTACGGTCAGAAATCGCAGATTGTAGCGACGGTACCGATTCTCGAAGGACTCGATGGCGTCGAGAAGATGTCGAAGTCAAAGGGCAACTACATCGGGATCACCGAAGCGCCCAAAGTGATGTTCCGCAAGGTGATGCAGATCAGCGACGATCTAATGTACCGTTACTACGAGTTGCTAACCGATATGCAGGTTGACGAGATTTCCCAATTGCGCGCTGCCGTGGCGGGTGGCCGAAGAGATCCGATGGAAGTGAAGATGGAACTCGGCCGGCGCATCGTGGCGGACTTCCATTCGTCGGCGGACGCCGAGGCCGCGCACGAGGCCTTCAACAGAGAAGTACGGCAGGGACGGGAGCCAGAAGATACCGAGATGGTCGAACTGCCGGAGCAAGCCATCAGTGACAAAGGAATTCGTGTCGATAAACTGCTGGCGCTACTCGGACTTGCACCTAGCGTTACTGAAGCGGCGAGAAGAATCAAAGCCGGGGCCGTTGAGATTAACGGAACGGCCCACAAGGATTTGCTGCTTAACGGTGTGAGCGGCGTGGCTGTCATTCGTGCCGGAAAGCAGTGGAAACGCGTTACGCTGAGTCGCCTTGGCGTATGATGTCTTCACAGAAGGAGCACCATGGCGACTATTACAATCAATCCCTCAGAAACGCAGAGTTCAGTCAGGCAAACCAAGATCCTGATCAACAATCAATGGGTTGACAGCGTGTCCGGCAAGACTTTCGAAACCATCAACCCGGCGACAGGCGAAGTGATCGCAAGCGTTGCCGAAGCCGATGCGGCGGACGTCGATCTCGCGGTCAAGGCGGCGCGCAAGGCGTTCCACACGAAGAGTCCCTGGCGCAGAATGTCGGCTTCCGAGCGCGGCAAGCTCATCAATCGTCTTGCCGATCTGATCGAGAAGAACCAGGATGAACTGGCGACGCTCGAATCGATGGACAACGGCAAACCGAAACACGTGGCACTGGGCGCCGATCTCCCGCTGGTAATCGCTTGCTACCGCTACTACGCTGGCTGGGCCGATAAGATTCAGGGTAAAACGATCCCGATCAATGGCGATTATTTCTGCTATACGCGGCATGAACCGGTGGGCGTGGTGGGTCAAATTATCCCCTGGAATTTCCCGCTGTTAATGCAGGCCTGGAAACTTGGCCCGGCACTGGCTGCCGGAAACACCGTGATTCTGAAGACGGCGGAACAGACTCCTCTCACGGCGCTTCGAATTGGCGAACTCATCCTCGAAGCCGGATTTCCGGAAGGCGTGGTCAACATTTTGCCGGGATACGGACCCACGGCTGGGGCCGCTCTGGCTCGTCATATGGACGTCGATAAGATCGCCTTCACCGGTTCGACCGAAGTCGGCCATCTCATTATGAAGGCGGCGGCTGAGTCGAACTTAAAGCGGGTCACACTCGAATTGGGCGGCAAGAGTCCGAACGTCGTGTTTGCGGACGCGGACATGGAGCAGGCGATCGAGGGCGCTCACTTCGCTCTGTTCTTCAACCAGGGCCAATGCTGTTGCGCTGGCTCGCGGACGTTTGTCGAAGAATCGGTGTACGACCAGTTTGTGGAGCGGAGCGCAGAGCGTGCCAAGCGCCGAGTGGTCGGCAATCCGCTGGAAGCTACAACGGAACAGGGTCCGCAAGTAGACAACGACCAGTTCAATAAGGTGTTGAGCTATATAGAAGCCGGCAAGCGCGACGGCGCGAAGCTGATGTGCGGCGGCGAACGTGTTGGTGATCGTGGCTACTTCGTTGCGCCGACGGTGTTTTCGGAAGTCAAAGACGACATGAAGATTGCCCAGGAAGAGATCTTCGGGCCGGTGATGAGCATTCTGAAATTCAAAGACATGGACGACTTGGTCGAGCGCGCGAACGCGACCATGTACGGGCTTGCCGCCGCCGTCTGGACGAAGGACATTGGAAAAGCGCATCACGTGGCGAATAATGTTCGTGCTGGGACGGTGTGGGTCAACTGCTTTGATGTATTCGACGCGGCGGCGCCGTTCGGCGGCTTCAAACAATCTGGCATCGGCCGTGAACTGGGCGAATACGGACTTCAGCAATACTGCGAAATCAAGACCGTCACGGTGAAGTTGTAGCCGACTGGCAGAGCACCGTCAAGCGCTGGATGCTTCGCGGTGGCTCTGCCCTATAACTTGTGGGCGCCTTCGGCCTTTGCCAGATTCCGATCAAATGTACCAAGCGGCAGATGCCCGGCTCTCCGCGCCAACTGAAGCGTAAGACAATCCGAAAAGCCCAGACCTGGCCGTGAGCGGAACAGGTTGAGCGCCATGCCTACGGCTTCCGAGTCTTGCAACGTCAAATTCTTGTGATTCAGCAGCATTTCAATGACAACGGCAAGATCGGATGCGCCGCGTTCGTATACGGCTCCAAGTACCCAGATCGTTTCGGCGAGCGCTAGTGTGGAAACCCAGGCTCCCTTTTCGACGAAAGCGTCTGCCGCCCTGGCTTGCCGCGCGTCGTCCCGGGTAATCAGGCGAACAAGAACATTGGTGTCAACGGCGCGCATACCGCTGTTTGACTCGTTGCCGAATGCCATCCTTCAACTCGTCGATAGTTCGAGATCTGGGTGGCTGCTCAGCGAATAACGCACGGTGTATGTCTTCCGAGGAAAACTGAGCCGACCGCCGCACGACGATCTTGTCACCCTCGTCCTCCCATTCCAAGACCGACCCAGGGCCGATTCCTAGCCTTCTCCGCACCTCGGCGGGAACCGAAAGTTGTCCCTGGGCCGTAACCTTGGAGGTAGCAAGCGTCATTCCTTATATTACCAGGGTAATGTGAAATGTGCCGTTACCACTCGGACCAGTTCAGCGATTGTCCGGAATCGTCGCTACGCGCGCACTGTGAAGCTGCTTGAATTTTTGCATGGCCGCCGCCGCGTCCTCACGCCTGCCTAGCTCTCTAAGAGTTGTCGCCAGCAGATAATATGTACTTCCATCGCTGTCGTCCTTCACCGCCGTCTGCAACTCCGGGAGCGCTTGCCCGGGCTGCTTTCTTGCCAAATAGATCTTTGCGAGCACCACATGCGCAGCGGAAAGACCAGGCTCAATTCGAAGCGCCGAAAGTGCAAACGGTTCGGCCTTGACGATATTCCCCTGGCGCAAATAGATGGCCGCGATCAAAGCGTTGGTATCGGAATCGTTCGGGTCCAATTCGTGTGCTCGCGCAGCAGCCTTCTGGGCGCTCTCATCATCGCCAGAAGCGCTGTATGACGCTGCCAGACCCGACCAGGCGGCGGCAAGACCGGGCTGCTGAGCCGTGGCCGCCTGGTATTCGCGAACGGATTCCTGGTACCTTTCGGCAATGCGGAAGGATTCGCCCAGCAGCATCCGGGCGTGTACAGAATCCGGATTAAGTCTCATCGCCCGTTGCATTGCTTCTTCCGAGGAATCCATGAACGCCTTGGCTGCAGATTTCGAATTCTTGAGTTTTTGTTCAGCCAATACCCGGTTCGTGACTGCCAAGCCGTACCATGCCTCGGCATTCCGAGGCTCTAGACGAGTTGCCTGCTCATAAGAAGTCCGGGCGCTGCGGACCTGGTTGAGCGCGATCTCCGCTTGAGCGGCGGCTAGGACAGGCGCGGAGTCCGCCGGCTGCGCATGATGAGCCCGGTCCAAGTACGTTAACGCTTCTTTAGGACGCTCCAGTTTCAGGAGTGAAAGACCGGCGAATAAATTCGCGGGCGCGGAGTTCGGGCTCGCCGCTAACGCAATTCGGAACTGATGAAGAGCGGAGTTGAAGTCACGAATTTGGTAATACGCGATCCCGAGATTATCTCGAAGTTCCGGGCTATCGGCGCCGTTCGCAATCAACTGCTGAAAGGCGGAGATGGCGCGAGCGAAATCGCCGTGCCTCTCCGCTTCCACCGCCCTTTGTCCGAGCGCCGGGTTATCCGTTACCTGCGCGGCAAATGACGCCCCCGAACTTGACCATAGGAGCAATAGCAGGGATCGCGCTATCACCAGATTAGTTTTGCCGCCACCTGAATCAGCCGTGGGTTATTGTTCTGCGACGTTATCTGACCAAATGTTGACGACCTTGTTGGGTGTTCGGAGATCCAAATTGCGGTGTATTGAGCAAGTTGAATGACTCGCCTCGAAGCTGCGCTTTCAAACGGCCCTCTGGAGTCACATCGAAGTTCTTGAACAACGCAAAATCAAAGTTATGAATACCGTCTTGCCGCAGGTTCGGCGTAGTCCGGCTAACAGTACCAAGCGTGAAGTTCGGCGGCGCGGAAAAGCACGAAGTATTGAACCAGGCGTTCACGCGGTTTGATGCCGAACCACTGACACCCGCTCCGTTTGGACAAACGGTTAAATTGAAGTTGGGACGAGATCCGCCGCCTTCATCGTGGATGTTGTTGTTGTTCGTTGAAAACTCTAACGGGAACCCTGTTTGCAGCGTCAGAATTCCATCTAAGCCCCATCCTCCAGCCACCGCTTGCACCACCTTGTTCGCATGTGACATATACTTTCTTCCTTTGCCGAATGGCAGATCGACTACGTAGCTGAGCACCATTCGCTGCGAAGCGTCATAACTTTCCAAGGACCGCTCCAGCCGGAGATTGCCCCAATATTGGACGCCCGCCGGACCATTAGATTCCAGCCATGGAGTTGTGCTTTCGGTATTGCCGAGCAACTTCGATTTCGTGTACGCAAGCATGACTGTTCCGCCTTCATTGAACCTCTTCGTCACCTTCAGCTGACCTGATTCGTAATTTGAATCTCCGGAGCCCTGCGAGGCATACTGCCCGTCCCGAACTGAGGAAACGGCCGCAGCAACTGCTCAAAAGCGATCTGAGAGCTGTTAAACGGGGACGTGGCGGGAACCTTACCGGCGAACGGGTTCGCTACTTTCCCCAGAAATGCGGTAGTTCCAACCTGCTGAGCGATTTGTTGAACCTCTGTAAGCGGCAGATAATTCTCAGACTGAGTTTGGATTGGCAGATGCGTTCCTTTGGAGCCCACGTAGGCAATGTCGATGAGGAAACTAGGACCAAATTGCTTCTGGATATCGAAGTTCCACTGCTGGTTGTAGCCCAGTGGGTTGTTCGGAACTTGTGTCAGAACTCCGTTGCCATACAACGCCTGGTTCGGATCCGAGTTCCGCTGTGGCGGCGCAACGATGCCGCTCGGAAATGGGTTCGCCAGAGTGTTGAAGGGAGTAATACCTCCATCGACCGTTGAATTCATTGACTGCGTGATGGCATTGATGGAGTCGTGATCCGGCTCCGAGAACAAATTCACATCATTGGGCAAATAGAAGATGCCGTAACCGGCGCGGATGACCGTACTAGGCGTCAACAGATAGGCCGCCCCCACACGTGGGGAAAAGGCGGTGAGATCGGTATTCACCGCACTGCGGTCCAGGCGCTGGGGCGATGCCGCGAAACCGACAGAGCCGTTTAGAGGTAAACCGGTCGCAGCGGCAAGAGGACTAGTCGCGTTCGGAAAGAACACGCTGATACGGTTGAAGCGCTCGGTCCAGGGACCGGCAACTTCCCAACGGACGCCGGCATTTATCGTCAGGCGTTTAGTTGCCTGCCAGGTATCATTCACATACAGTGCCCGATAAATCTGCTGACTTGCCGTAAAGGCAGGTTCCTGAACCGAGCCGCTGTCCACGGCCCCATATAAAAACGAAGCGAATGCCGACCCGCCGATGGCTCCCGTCGAGGGATCGGCAGCCGTGAATTTCGATTTGAAATTATATCCGCCGGTCCCGTTATTGGTCTGCCCGTAATTGTGCCTTGCCGATCTCCACTCGCCCCCGAAGTTCACTGTGTGATGTCCCGCTACGGTGGTTAGACTTGGCGCGATTTCAAGCGCGGTATCGAAACCGGCGATAACGCTGCCCGTTTCACCACCGCAGAATTCGTTGTAGACGTTATCATTCACGCAGATATTCGGAAGAGCGCGGACCTGGCTGGCGACATCCTGGTTAAAGTAACTTGGCCAGCCAATGGACGTCGCGTCGAATCCGATGCTTGCCGGTGTTCTCAGGTAACGGAAGCGCAGGAAATCGGCACGGATATCCATAACCGTATGCGGCGACAGCGTGTAAGTATCGTCAATAACTGTTTGGAGCGTATTGTAGTTCTCTGGCGTACCGACACCACCCGCATAAGTCTCGTTGTGGAAGGGATCTCCGGCCAAGTCAAGATCGGACCAGTACGTGTAACGGAAGAAAAGCCTCTGTTTGTCGCTGACTGTATGGTCAACGCGGAATGTGCCCTGGTCGGTGTTGCCCCCGGTGCTCACATTGCCAGCCCAATTGTGCACTGCGCCCGCGCCGGAGACATTCGGTAGCGCCCAAAGCGAGACGAGATGGGCCGCGACAGGGTCCATCTGATTGGCGCAAATTACGTTAAGCCGGCCGTTGCAATTGGCTTGCTGACGAACGTATCCGCCATTTACCTGTTGAGTGGTAAAGGGATTGTAGATGTTAATTCCCAGGCCCGAAAAATCCCCGCTCCTCATGGCGGCGGTGGGAACGGACAAAAGAAGCGGACTTCCTTGCCGAAGCCGGAAGCCCTCGTAGTTCATAAAGAAAAACGTCTTGTCTTTTCCGTTGTACACGTGTGGGATAACCACCGGGCCGCCCAGAGTGAAACCAAACTGGTTCTGCGTGAATGCGCCGGTAGGCACGCCGTTTCTATTGTTGAAGAAGTTATTGGCGTTCAGGTCTTTATTCCGCAAATA
>JALYVD010000356.1 GCA_030853405.1 Acidobacteriota bacterium
AGATCGGGAGCAAGCCGGCCATCACCAGAATCGGCGTGTACGAATGAAAGTGATCCGTAACGAATCCAGTCGCGAGGGTAAACAGAATAGCTCCAATCCCGGCGCCCATGCCCCCAAGCCCGGCTACGGCTCCCACCACCTGCTCGGGAAAGAAATCGCTGGGCATCGTTTGCACATTGTTGATCCAACTCTGGAACCCAAAGAGCACTATTGCGATAGTGGCAAGCGCACCGGCCGGTGTCACGGCGAACGCTGTCAATATGCCCATCGCCATAAGCGCCGTGCTGGCCAATAGCACCGCTTTGCGTGCTTTATTCACGTCCCATCCGCGGGACATAGCAAATCCTGGAAGCCAACCACCAATTAGACTTCCCGCGTCTGCGGCGACGTAAGGCACCCACGCAAACAGTCCGATTTCCTTCAGGCTGAATCCTCGAACCTTGAACAAGTAAAGCGGAAGCCACGTGATGTACAACCACCACACCGGATCTCCGAAGAAACGTGCAAGCACAATCGCCCATACTTGTGGATACTTGAAAAGCGGGAGCCAGCGGACGTGCTTCGTGTGCGTGAGTGTCTGCCGCCCGGACTGAATGATTGCAAACTCGTCTGGACTCATCGAACGATGCCGGTCGGGCGATTCATACACCAGCCGCCAGATTACAAGCCACGCAAACCCCAGAGCGCCCGTCGCCAGGAACGTCGCCTGCCAGCCGAACCGCAGTTGCAACCAGATGATCAACGGCGGGGCGGCGACGGAAGCGAGCGCCGTGCCGCTGTTGAAAATCCCCATTCCCAATGCCCTTTCGCGAGGCGGGAACCATTCCGCTATCACCTTCGCCGCGCCTGGCCAGTTGCCGGCTTCCCCCACGCCCAGCCAGAAGCGGAGAAAGCTCAGACCGGCAAGGCTGCGCACGAATGCATGGGCCATCGCCGCGCTGGACCAGATCAGAATGGAGATGGTAAAACCGCGCTTGGTACCGATCCGGTCATACAGTTTGCCTGACAAGGGCTGGCTGATCGTATAAGCGAGCAGAAACCAGGAACTTATTCCAGCGAACTCTAAATTGGTAAGCCCGAGTTGTGCGGTAATCACCGGCGCAAGCACGGAAATCGTCAGGCGGTCGAGGAAGTTGATGAAGGTGCCTAAAAAAAGGACGCCCGCTATCCACCAGCGCAACCCTCGAATCGGACTCCCGCTGAACTGCAATCCCGATAACTTACCCTCTGACGATTGCCGGCCCGAGGCGGATATCATCCAACAGCGCCTGTCGATATCTGATTGGCCGCAATCTTGTCGTCGCCTTCAACTGTAGAGTCGCGCACCGTAGACTGCCGGATAACAAGGCGGCACGGGAAGCAGATCTCGCGGGGAGCTTCCGTCGATGTGCGTTCGATCCGCTCCAGCAGCATCGCCGCAGCTTTACGGCCCAACTCCGCCGTCGGCTGCTCAACCGTCGTTAAAGACGGAGTGAAATAGGAGGCCAGCGGAACATTGTCGAAGCCCACAACCGCAATGTCGCGGGGAATGACAAGTCCCGCGTCGCGGATCGCGCACATTGCCCCGAACGCCGTGAAATCGTTCCGCGCGAAAACCGCCGATGGCCGCTCTGGCAGCGCAAGCAGCCGTTTCATCGCTTCGTAGCCGTCCTGCTGCGTTGAGTAGGCAGGTCCAGAGTCCGACCCTGTAATCCACTCTTCCGACACCGGGATTCCGTGATCGCGCAACGCGTCTATGAAGCCTTGAAACCGCCTCAACCGGCCTGCGTTCAGGACCGAAGCTCCCAGAAAGGCAATACGCGTATGCCCCAGTGAAATCAGATGCTCAACGGCATCGTAGCCGCCTTTCCAGTAGTCGGAAGTTACCCGGTCCACCGGAGATTCACTCAGAGCGCGTCCCACCATCACGATCGCCATGCCCCGATTGATGAATTTGTGGAGCGCGTCGTTCCCCGCTCTGGTCTCCATGGTCGCGACGACGACACCATCCACGCGATGATCGAAAAATGCTCTCAGAGCTGCCTGTTCGCGTTCAACGCTTTGCTCCGTTGTCGTGATGAAAGCCGAGTACTTTTTTTCAAGCAGGACCTTCTGAATGCTCCGCGCTAACTCGGCGGAAAAAGGATTCGCAATATCCGGCAGGAGAATGCCCACGACATGCGTCCGCTGCCGCTTTAAACTTCGCGCCAGAGCGTTCGGGAGATATCCTACTTCTTCGACAACCCGCTGCACGCGTTCACGCAATTCGGCACTGACGTACCCCGTGCCGTTAATCACTCGGGACACCGTCATCGGAGCCACCCCAGCCTGTGCCGCAATATCGATAATCGTGGGGTGCTGGAATTTCGTACTAGAACTCATATAAAACGGCTGCTAACTGAACCACGACCGTGAGGGAGTGGTATCGCACCGGACCGCATCGATTGACATTGTTCTTTTACTAGCGACCCAGTTTGTGATAAGGTTACCCTAATGTGATGAGGTTACCTTAACACACAGTTCTTTCATTTCATAAGGGGTCAAGCATGAAACACAAGTATCTGGTCTGCGCCTTGTTAGCGCTCGCCCTCGCTTTGCCAGAAGCTCTTTTTTCACAGGCGGTCAACGCGACGCTTCTTGGGACAGTCACGGACAGTTCCGGCGCCGTCGTGGCAAACGCTAAAGTTCTTGCGACGGAGGTGGATAACGGCGTTGTCCGCACCTCGGAAACAAACAACAGCGGCAACTACTCCTTCCCCGACCTCACGCCGGGCAAGTATTCGGTAACGGTTGAGTTAGGGGGTTTCAAAAAGGAGACCCGCCAGAACATCAACGTCGATGTGAACACTAGTACCCGCGTTGATGTCCAAATGGAAATTGGCGACGTAAACCAAACCGTCGAAGTAAGTACGGCGCCACCAGTCCTCCAAACCGACCGCGCTGATATCAGCACCAAAATCGAGACGGTCCAGATGGCCAATCTGCCGGTAGGAACCAACCGGAATTTTCAAAACCTTCTGAATCTCGTCCCGGGAACTACCCGCGCTTCCTTCCAACACTCCAGCTTCTTTAACGCCGCCAGTTCGCTTCAGACGGAAGTCAACGGACAGATGCGGCAGGGCAACAATTATCAAATAGAAGGTATCGACGACAATGAGCGGACCGGACTTCTCCAGATCCTGGTGCCACCTATCGAAGCTATTACTACCGTGGACGTTTCTACAAGTAACTTCGAAGCGGAATTAGGACGGGCCAGCGGAGCTGTAACCAACGTAATTCTGAAATCTGGCACCAATGAGATTCACGGCGCCGCGTACGAGTTTTTCCAGAATAGCGATTTGAACGCCCGCAGATTTTTCGATCCGACGGTGGGACATCTCGCCTATAACTATTTCGGCGGCAACGTTGGGGGAGCCATCATCAAGAACAAGCTGTTCTACTTCGGCGACATTCTCGAAGTCCGCGACCACGAAGCCAACACGAACACACTTACCATTCCCACTCCGGCCCAGATCGGCGGTAATCTCAGCGCCTCGACAACACCAATCTACGATCCGACGACAGGAAATCCCGACGGTAGCGGACGCAGCCAGTTTAAGGGCAATGTCATCCCCGTCGGCATGATCAATCCCATCTCAGCCAAATTGCTGGCGCTCCTTCCGGCGCCGAACCAGCCAAGTTCAAGCGGCGTGAACAACTACTTCGCCCTTCTGCCCTTCCACAAAGACACCCTCTCCTACGATGTCAAGGCGGATTACGTCGCGACAGATAAAGATCGTTTTAGCGTAAGGCTGAGTTATAGCCGGCCCGAGGTTTACCAGGCGCCGGTCTTTGGCGCTGCCGGAGGCCCCGCGCAAGGTGCCTTTGAAGCAAAAGGCGTGCAGCGCACTTACAGTGGCGGCATCAATTACGACCGCATTTTCTCGGCCACTCTGGTGAACGAATTCCGCGCAGGCGTGGCCTACTACAACAACATCGCAACGCCATCGGATTACGGTCAGCCGCAGTCAACCGCGATTGGGATTCCCGGCGTCAACCTCGATCAAATCACAAGCGGTCTGGTGGGTATCAATATCGGATCGTTCTATTCAAGCCCCATTCTCGGATATTCGGCAAGCGTGCCGTGGGTGCGGGCTGAGGCAAACATCGATGTGGCGGATACGATCACGAAAATTGTCGGGAATCACACTTTCAAAATTGGCGGTGACCTCCGGTTTATTCGCGACGCACTCCTCCAGGAGCAAACCTTTAGCCCAAGAGGAGTTTATAACTTCAGCGATGGCCAAACCGCATTGAATACCAACGGCAAAGCGTCGCCGACAAGCTATTACAACAACTTCGCCAGCTTCCTTCTCGACGTCCCCAGCCAGGTAGGCCGCGACCTCGCTACCTATTTTCCGTCGATTCGCGGCAAACAGTTCTTCTTGTTCGGCCAGGACAAGTGGGTGGTCACGCCGAAACTGACGCTTGACCTTGGCCTGCGCTGGGAACTTTATCCGGCATACACGCCGCAATTTCCCGGCGGACTATCGAACTACAATCCGCAAAACAACACTCTCGTCGTAGCTGGCGTGGGTGGGAATCCGTCCAACCTCGGCATTCCGACGAAGTATACGAACTTCGCTCCCCGATTCGGCGCCGCCTACCGGCTAACCGAATCTACGGTTATTCGCACCGGATTCGGCATCAGCTACACGCCGTACCCGGACAACACGTATGCGTACAACTATCCTGTTCGGGCCAATGTTGCTTACAATCCCGCCGTCGCTTCCTTTGGCCCCGCGGTTCTCCCAAGTGGCCAAGTGGCGACATTCCAGACCGGATTCCCTTCGCCCGCTCTCCCCGTCGTGCCCTCAAATGGAGTCATCAACGCGCCGATAGCTCAAAACTACTTGACGATCAATCCGACCTACAAGAACGCTTACGTGGAATCCTACAACTTCGCCGTTCAACAGGCGCTTCCGGGACACTTCGCCTTGGACGTAGCGTATGTGGGGAACCACGGAGTGGACGCTTCACAGATCCAGTACAACCTGAATGCCGCAACTTGTACTGGATTAGGAAACGCCTGCCGTCCCGAGTACGCCCCGTTTAAGCGCACGGCCGACACAACCCTGTATTTCCAGCCCTATGGAACGATGTACAACGCTCTGCAAGTGAAGCTTGACCGGCATTTTTCTGGCGGCCTGGCAATCACAACCGCCTATACCTATGGCAAAGGAATGGGTTTTCAGAATGGCGACGACGGAGGGCTGGAATTCTATATCAACCAGCACCGAAACTGGGCCAGAAACGATTTCAATCGCACTCACACGTTCGTTCAGAGCTACGTCTATGACCTGCCATTCGGCCAGGGCAAGAAGTGGCTCACGTCCGGATTGCTCGGGAACGCCTTTGGCAATTGGCGTGTGAACGGCATCCTAACTCTGATGACAGGCACGCCGATGACCCTCGGGGCCAGCGGAAATGCGTTGAACGCCCCGGGTAACGCACAGACTGCCAACCAGATCGCACCACTACAAATCCTCAACGGAATTGGGCCGAATAGTCCCTGGTTCAGCCCGTCGAGCTTCGCAAATACCACCGCTCCAGGAGCGTTCGGCAATACCGGGCGCAATTACCTTACGGGTCCTGGTTTCTTTGATCTGGACGCCTCCTTATTCAAGATCATCCGCTTCCGGGAACGATACTCGCTAGAACTTCGGGGCGAGGCGTTCGCGATCACAAACACGCCAGAGTTCAGTAATCCTGGCACCAGCGTCACAAGCTCAAATTTCGGCTATATCACAGGTGTGAACGGCGGCAACCGGACAATGCAACTTGGCGTGAAGTTTAGTTTCTAAGCGCGTTGGGGTACAAGCAAGGGGGCGGTCCAGCCGCCCTCTATTTCGATAGCAACGCTAAACTGGCAGGTCGTGGGTAAGACTCGCCGGAAGACTCGCCGCATTGAGAGATCATCAGTCCCCATCCCGCAAACAACCCGCAATTCCTTCAACGGCTTCTGGATCTCCGTTTTCCTCTTCTCTGCAACGATTCTCGTCTATGCGAACGTGCGGCACTTCGCGTTCGTCAACTTCGACGATCCCGAATACGTCACCAACAACCTTCACGTTCAAGGCGGCCTGACTTGGCAGGCCTTCAAATGGGCGTTCACTTCCGGAGATGCCGCGAATTGGTTCCCGCTAACCTGGCTTTCGCACATGCTGGACTTCCAGCTTTTTGGCCTGGCAAGCGGATGGCATCACATAACGAGCGTTCTGGTTCATGCGCTCGCCACGGTGCTGCTCTTTGCTTTTCTCAATCGTGCCACTCGCGCACTTTGGCCTAGTGCTCTCGTCGCTTTCCTCTTCGCGCTGCATCCGTTGCATGTTGAATCGGTGGCCTGGGTCTCGGAACGGAAGGATGTTCTTAGCGCCTTCTTCTGGTGCCTGACTCTGTATGCTTACGTGCGCTATACCGAGCGGCAAACAATTGCCCGCTACGGCCTTGTGCTTGTCGCCTTCTGCCTTGGCCTGATGGCTAAGCCGATGATTGTAACGCTGCCTTTCGTGCTGCTCCTACTCGACGTATGGCCCTTTCAACGGCTGTCTCTAAGGAGTGCCCCGGCTACCTGGCCCATTTGGGAAAAACTCCCACTCCTGTTGCTCGCCGTCGGCGTATCGGTCGTTACCTATTTCGTTCAACGCGGCAGCGGAGCGGTCGAATCTGTCTTCGCATTTCCCATCGGACTGCGGATAGAGAACGCCCTCTTGTCCTATGCCGTCTATCTCGCCAAAATATTCTGGCCCACCGGGTTGGCCGTGTTTTATCCCTATCCTCTCTCGTTCTCCGCGTGGCAGGTTGCGCTTGCCGTAGCGATCGTTGTGGGAATTTCCACTCTGGTTTTGCGCTTGCTTCGAACACATCCTTATCTCGCCGTAGGCTGGTTCTGGTACCTGGGAACACTGATTCCAGTGATCGGTCTCGTACAAGTTGGGGCGCAAGCGCGGGCAGACCGGTACACCTATGTGCCGGCCGTCGGAATCTTTATCATGCTGGCCTGGGGAGCCGCCGATATTGCTCGCCGCTGGCCTCGGACGAAGCTTGCGGTGCCCGCTGTGGCAGCTGTCGCGTGCGCGGCGTGCGTGCCCGTCACATGGAAACAAATCCAGTACTGGGACAACAGTGAAACCCTCTTCCAGCATGCGATCGATGTGACCAATCAAAACTATCTTGCGCAGCACAACCTCGCGAACGCCCTCTTAGATGTTCCCGGAAGACTGCCCGACGCGATCGCCCACCTCAAAGAGTCGCTTCGAATTCACCCTGACTCGGCGCGCACGCACACCGACCTTGGAACGGCTCTATCGAAGCTTCCGGCCCACTCTCCCGAAGCCGTCGCCGAATATGAAGCTGCCTTGCGGATCGATCCCAATTCCGCGATAACGCACAACGACCTTGGAAACACCTTGTCCAAAATGCCAGGCCGCTTGCCCGAGGCCATTTCAGAATACGAAGCGGCTCTGCGGATCAAACCCGATTACGCCGAGGCCCATAACAACTTAGGCGCGGCGCTATCGAAGTCGGGACGCCCTGCCGATGCAGTCACCGAGTTCGAGACTGCGCTCAAGCTCGATCCTGACTACCCGGAAGCACGAAAAAATTGCGCCGCAGCGCACTACGACCTTGGAGTCGGTTTATCTAAGCTCCCGGGCCGTTTGCCGGAAGCTATCTCTCAGTTCGAAGAGGCACTCAGAATCGATCCAGGCTATGCGGAAGCGCATAACGATCTTGGCGTCGCCTTATCGGAAATGGGCGGGCGGACGGACGAGGCCATAGCGCATTTCGAAGCCGCCCTCAGGATCAATCCCAATTACTTCGACGCGCATTATGATCTCGCCGTCGCTCTATCTGAAATTCCGGGCCGGCTGCCTGAAGCAATTACACAGCTTGATGAAGCTCTGCGGATTAGGCCCGACCCGGAAGTCCAGCAATTGTTGGATCGCATGCGCTCAAGCCAGAAGCGTATAATTCAACGATGATGAACAGGTCCACCCGGCGGCAGTTCGCGTTGAGCGCGGCCGCTGCTGGCGCCATTGCTCGGGCGGCATCGGCCCAGACGGATCAAGCAGCTATGAAGCCTCCCGAACTCGCTACGGATTCGAACGGTCTCGACCCGGTGAAGTGGACGCAGGAGCGTTACCCATCAGCCCCTCTGCGGCTGACATTCCGGGCAACGAATCGTTCCGATGCGGAAGCGTGGCAGCGAGAGTTGCGAGCCAAAGTTATCGAGTTGCTTGGTGGCTTTCCCGAGCGAACTCCACTCACCCCCACTACTGCCGATGTCCGGCAATATCCCGGTTATCGCCGTGAGCGCATCGCGTTCCAAAGCCGGCCTGGAGTCGCCGTATTTGGCTATCTCCTTACTCCGAACAACCGGAAACCTCCATACGCGACGGTGATTGCAATTCCGGGTCACGGCCGAGGGGTGGACGACATTGTCGGCATCGACGAACATGGAGCCGACCGCACTAACAAGCCTGGATACCAGCATGACTTCGCCTTGCAGGCCGTCGAACACGGCCTCGCCGTCTTTGCGATCGAACCCATGGGCTTCGGTCATCGGCGGGATGGCCGCACCCGGGCCAAGGGTCCTGACGCTACT
>JALYVD010000384.1 GCA_030853405.1 Acidobacteriota bacterium
GCCTGCCGCTTCGATCTGTCAGCCAACAGCCGCTGGACATCCGAAATTTCCTCCGGAGAGAACTGCGAATCACCGGCAACCCGGAGAGACGTTCCACCTTGAACCTGCGCCAAATCCGTCAGTCGTAAAACAATCTCGGTACCGGCCGGAAAGTAAATCTCGGGGTCCGGAGTTCTCGCAATCAGAGACTTGATCCCGTACGCCGGAAGGGCCAGGAACGGTGTCGCATACAGAAACGGCAGTGCATAGAGGGACACAGCGGAAGAGAGATTTGCCGCCGGGTGTATGCCTCCCACAAGGCCAACGGAATTGACGTGCTCCTTCGCAGTTTCAACCTCGATAACGCGGGTGTCAATGGGAACAATCTCCCCGCCATTCAAACGCAAGCTATCGAAGCGATACTGGATGTCCGCTGTGCGGTGTTTGAGCCCGAACCCAAGACGCTGCACTTTATCGACGGTTCCGGAAACGATTGTTCCTTGCGGGAGAACCAATCTACCGTTCACAATGACGGGTGCGATGACGGCCGCCGTGACAGGATCGCCCACGTGAGACAGGCGCGACCCGGTTGAGACGAGAAGCCTGGCTTCTATAGTCGTTCCGGCGGGAAGTTCTTCGGCTCGAAGGGCGAGCGCGAACACGAGCGCCGACACGCAGATCAGTACAGGGTTGATCTCTTTCAGCATGGACTTGGGAGCAGAGTAATTCTAGCAGGTTTATACGAGCTTAGAACAGGACATCGAAATCCAGCATGTAACGGCGCTTGTGCTGTCCGAAGAATTCTCCATAAAGCGGCGCGCCGGTATTTGCGTAGACGGAGTCGGGATTGTAATGGTTGGTCAGGTTATTGCCAGTAACAGACAGTCTGACCGAATATTTTGGATTCACTTTGAAATCCTTTGAGACGCGGGCGTCCACGGAAAGAAGCTGCGGAAACCGTTGACCGTACGGACTTCCGATGTACGCCTGCATGGGATCGGCGGCTAAATAAGGGAACCCGTTACGCCACTCGAAAATCGGCGCGACTTGAGTTTTAAATGGCAAATGCACCAAGCCCCAAGCTAGGAATCTGTTGGGAAGATCGTTGGGAAGAGTGCCGAATTGGTTGGGGCGAATGATGGGCGCGGGAAAACTGCCCAGGTAGTTACTGAAATCATTTAGGTCGCCCCTCGCGTGGCTGTTCACGTAGGAGAAGAAGAGCTGTTGTCTATCGGACTGTAAGCGCACGCGGACGGTCATTTCCAATTGCCGATAGCGCGATTGGCCGCTTCCGTTGAGTAACATGGAGCCGGACGTCTCGTCTATTTTGGGGGCGACGGGATTGAGAATCACTAACCCCGACGATTGATTTTGCGTGTAAGAGGCCCGAAGTTTCAGGGCAGATGTCACCGGCTGCTCCAGTTGAAAGCTCCAATTGGTACTGCTAGGCGAGAAATCTCCCGGCGTCTTCGAGTGGAAAACGAAGGGCGCTTTGGTATCGACTTGCCCCAAAGCGTTGATGTAAGTGACCGGGTTTCCGGCAATTTGCCCTGATTCGTTGTAAGTAGTAACTACTTCGTTCGGATATTGGGGAAATCCAAACACACTGAGGGGCACACGGTCATAGAAGAGTCCGATTCCACCACGAATCACGATTCCAGTTCGACTGAAAGGAGTCCAGGCGAAACCGGCGCGCGGAGCGACGCGAAGGGCCTCGGTCAGCTCTTGCGATTCGGCGCGTACTCCAAGGTCGAGGGCAAGGCGAGGAGAAATGAGCCAGTGATCCTGGCCAAACAACGCCGTTTCCGTATCCGTTTTCTTTACCGGAGAACCGTTTATGAAGTTCACGTTTTCTAATAACCGGCCCGACGAGTCGAGGATGTTGAGCGGCCGTTCGACGATATCGGACAGTTCGGAGCTGGGCGCAACGTAAAGGCCGGTTTTGAAGTTATGTTCGCCCCATCCCGCAATCGGGTGAACCGAATAAGTAGACAGGTATCCAGTTCGCGATGACGAGCGGGATTGTTGGGCGAAGTAGTTACCTGAATTCCCTTCAGGCGTAATCGTAAGATCTTCCATGCCGTGAGGCCAAACACGAGTCGTGAAATGCGTGTAGGAGAGGGTATTCTCGAATAGATCGCCGCCATTGATCGTCAACTTGTCGGCAAGAGTGGCGGTATCGGCGTGAATACTTGCATCGGGTACAGTGGATTCGGGGTTAAATGAGTTCAAATTGACCGATTTCATCTGCTCTGGCGCGAAATGGAAGGTGGCAGTCAGCAGTTGATCGGGCGACACTATATAGTCGAACTGCGAGAACGAGTTCACGCCTTGAGTTGTTTGCTGATTATCCGGAAACGGAAGCGTCAGAACTGGAACTTTCCGAACTGCGTATTCGAAGCCTTCGGAGAAATAGAGTTTGCCAGGAATGAGCGGCCCTTCGAAATTCAGCCGCGGCGTAGCGTCTCTGATCCCTCGCAGTTGATAGCTGCGAATTCGGAAATCTGGAAATGGATCGTTCAGATCCCACTTCCACTTTTCGCCTCCGCGCTTTGTTTCGACCGAGACAAGCCCAGAGGTGAAGCGCCCATATTCAGCCAGAAACGGCGTCTGGAAAACGTTGATCGACTCGACGCTATCTATCGGCACGGTAGTGCCGAATTGTCCCGTAGCGGGATCGGTCACGTCGGCGGAGTTGACGATGAGCGCGCTCCGATTCTCACCTGTACCCGAAATGCTGAGACCGCCCAATGGAGAGCGCACCACGCCTGGAATCAGCGGCAGGACGTCCGTCACGTTTTCAGGACGGGAAGGCAGTTCTCTAGCCGCGGAAGGCGGGACCTGCTCTGCCTGGCGGCTCGAGTCCAGCTTTTCCGAATCGGCGTGCACCTCCACTTCTTCTTTGTGAGAAAGCTTCGAAGGCAGAGTGATTTCGACGGAGGTTTCCTCGCCTGTCGCCAAATTCAGAGGACTGTCTTCGATAGTCTCGAATCCCGGTTTGGAGATGGAAAGTGAATAACTCGCCGGGGATAAGTGCGGAGCAACGGCATGGCCGGCCGCGTCGGTCTTCAGGGAAGCGACGACAGTTTGTTCCTCTCGCACCTCAACGACGGCGTCTGAAATAGGCTTTCGTGAACCATCGAGGACAGTGATCTCCAAACGCCGAGTTGGTCCGGTTGTTTCTTGCGCCGATACTACACCGAGGCAAAAGAACGCCAGGGTCAGAATTCTTCGTCCGATAGTAAATCCTTTGTTGATTTGAGAGACGCTGCCGAGCCCGGGCCTGTTGCAAAATTCGGACCGGCAGCAGTTTTTCAAACATAGCTTAGAAAAATACCTTGGCCGCAAGCTGCAGAATTCTAGGGTCACCCGTGGCGCTTCCTGGCGCTGGCGTCAGGAAGGTTGGAACGGGAATAAACGTGCTGCCCGTAAAGTTGTACTGAGTTGTGCGGAGGGACGTGAAGTTCACGCGGTTGGTCACGTTAAACGCCTCGCCAATCAGTTGCAATCTGACACGCTCGGAGCCAAGCGGGACAAAACGAGAAAGCCGGACATCATCGTCCAGGAAATTTGGACCACGTAGAGCGTTGCGGCCCTCGCCCGGAGTGCGGTCATCCCTGAGATTGCCATCGTTATTGATATCGGAGGCCAGACCGATGGTAGACGTGTACGGACGCCCACTCTGGAGCGTCGCCAAGGTGGAAAGTTCCCAGCCATTCGCGATCGCGCGAAGGAAGACATTGGCGCTCTTTGGAACGTAATTGAGACTCCACACACCGGAGAAAATGAAGCGGCTGCGGATATCGGCGTTTGCATTTCCGCGATCCAGGTTGGGAAGCAAGTTATCCTGCACTAATTTCGAATCGTCTGGGCCAAACACAACGGCGGTTGCGTCGGGATCGTCATCGATGGCGTGCGACCACGTGTAAGACGTCTGGACGAGGAAGTTGCTTGAAAAGCGCTTGGTCAGTTGCACAAATCCGCCGTGATAGATGGAATCCGCTCCGCTATCGGCCAACCAGATACGTCCATAATTAGAGTTGGGACGAGGGTTTGGATGACGGTAGAAGGTTAGAAACCCGCCGCCTTGCACGGGAGCACTGACGGGTACCGTAGGATTCAAATTGATGTCGCGGGTACGCGGGAGGTGACTGCCTTTGACGCCCAGATACCCGAAGGTAATCGAATAGTTATTGCCGAACTGGCGTTCGAAATTCAGGTTCCATTGCTGAGTGCCCGGATTGCGGAAATTATCGGAGAAAACAAAGAGGCTGGGCGTTCTGCCCACGGTTGGAATCGCGGGCAATAGATTCGGATAAGTCACTGGAATTGCAGTGCCGTTAAACGTGAACGATTGGACCTGTATGCCGTTCTGTGTAAATGCGGTGCCGGTGAAAATCGAGGGAGTGACGCCGTAGAAGACGCCATAACCACCCCGGATAACGGTCTTGCCGTTCTCGGACGGCGAGTACGCAAAAGCGATACGAGGGCCGAGATCCTTCGGATCGATGTGAATGCGATTTGTCCGAATGTTAAGCGCGGTAAGACTCGGGTCGGGATTGAGCACCGGCGGCTGCGCGTAATCGAAATAGTCATAGCGCAGGCCGTAGTTCAGGGTCAGCTTGCGCGAAACCCGCCAACTATCTTCGGCGAATACCGCGTACTCATTCACGTTTGGATACACGGTCGCGCCTGTCGTCCCTGGCCCCGCAAATGCCTGAGTGAAGCTGGAAGGTATGTTATTGGCCAAGTTATCGTAGCTGCTGAACGTGAACGAACCGCCAAAGTTACCGGGGAAGTAATTGGCTATCTGCTGAGTAATGACATCGACACCAAATTTAAAAGTATGCGCGCCTTCGACCAGAGACAAGTTAGCAGTCGGCTGTAACGTGTCGATATTGGCTGAACGTGGACTGAAGCTGTTTCTTCCAAATGCAATCACGGTAGAGCCGCTCTGTGAAATGATCGTCTCCGGGCTGGTGGAGTTTGCCTGACCGGGCTCGTAGTCCCGCGTGTAGAAGAAGCGGCCTTCGAAAACTTTGTTCGTACCGAGCGCATACGTGTAGATGGCGCCGGCGTTGTCGGTTGCAACGTCGCTATTGCCGGTATGGCCAAGGGCGCTCGTAGCACCGCTGTTCTCAAAATTCAGACCGGTGAAACGATTTGTATCGTACCGGAAGCTGACATGCTGTTTATCGGTGAGATTCCAGTCAACTTTCGCGAGATATACATCATTGTTAAGGCTGTTCGCGTAAGAGGCTAGATAGGGCTGAAGCGTAGTGGCAAGTGCGGATTTTCCCAGCGCGTCCGTGGCCGACGGCAGTATACCGGGTGCAACCGTATTAGGGGTAGTGTTGCGCTGGCCATCGTAATCGAAGAAGAAAAACGCTTTGTTTCTGACGATGGGGCCGCCCACGTTGCCTCCGAATTGATTGAAGTGATAGGCACGCTTCGGCCTGCCGAGCGCGTTGTTATCCCAGCTATTGGCATTGAGCGACTTGTCCCGGTAAAACTCGAACACATCTCCATGGAAGGCGTTTGCGCCTGATTTCGTGATAACGTTAATCACACCGCCGCCAGCACGCCCAATCTCAGGCGCGTATCCATTGGTGTTGACCTGGAACTCTTGTACGGCATCTTCACTGAACGAATACGGATTGCGGCCGGTTCCGGCACGGCCGGTCGATTGTCCATAAAATGTGTTGTTGGCATCGGAGCCATCGACTAGCAGGCTGTTAGAAGTGCCGCGCTGTCCACCAAAGGACAGATCGCCGCCGCGAGTGGGGTCGCGCACGACTCCAGGCGTCGTCAAAGTGAAATCGAGGAAGTTGCGTCCGTTGATAGGCAACTCTTGGACCTCCCGGGCGGAGACGGCGGTGCTCGCTTGAGTCCGGCTAGTCTCAACAATCGGCGCTTCGCTCGTCACGTCGATGCTCTGAGCCGAAGAGCCTACCTGAAGCTGAATGTCAAGAGTGGAAACCGAGCCGACGCTCAGATGAATGTCCTTACGTACAGCTTTGTTGAAACCCGTCTGCTCAACGGTAAGATCGTAAACCCCCACGGGCAATTGAGTAATGCTGTAAAGCCCTGAGCCTGTCGTTGTGGTCTGGCGAACCAACCCGGTGTCAACCTTCGTAACGACGACATTGGCGCTCGGGACCACTGCGCCGCTTGGGTCGGTCACAGTTCCGTTGACGGCGGTTGTGCCAACCTCAGATTGAGCACGCATGAGAGGGCACGCGAAAACGAGGGCCAACCAGACTGCTAGAGAAACTATCCATCCTGAAGACATAATCTTCAGCATAGCCGTCTAATGTAACGGCACGTTTACAAGCAAATGGCAAATGAGCAATGGATGGAGCGGGCTATTGAACTCGCGGTCGAGAATGTACGGTCGGGCCGGGGCGGTCCTTTCGGAGCCCTCGTTGTGAAGCGAGGCCAAGTTGTCGCAACCGGAGTTAATCTGGTTACATCAAGCAACGATCCAACGGCTCATGCGGAAGTGGTGGCGATCCGCGCCGCCTGTCAGGCTCTCGGCAGTTTTCAGCTTGATGACTGCGCAATTTATTCAAGCTGTGAACCGTGTCCTATGTGCCTGGCTGCGATTTACTGGGCACGGACGGCGGCTTACTACTTTGCATGTAGCCGCGAGCAGGCAGCCGAAGCAGGCTTCAATGACAAGCGAATCTATGAAGAGCTGGCGTTGGCGCCCGGGCAGAGATCGATTCCAGGACACTGCCTACTGCCCGATGCTGGTTTACGAGCATTTGAGGAGTGGGGGCGGAGTGTCGATAAGATCCGCTATTAGCCGTGCTTCAGACTTTTCGAAGTTTGCTCACTCGGCCTATTTCAACCCATTCGACGACAAAGATATTTCCGTCGTGATCGAAGCAGGCTCCATGCGGACACACAAACTTTCCGGGTTGGAAGGCCGACCGATCCAACTTCCGTACCGTCTCCCAGTTGTGGGCGGCCGAGTCATCGCCTAAGTGCTCAATAACCTTGTTGTTCTTGTCGAGCAAAGTAACTCGCGCGCCAAGATCGGGTACGACGGTTTCGCCGGTGCGCCAGAAATCGAAGTAGCAAGGTAAGTTCGTACCTTCTAAAAACCCGATATGCGTACCCGCAAGCGTGAATGTCTGGATGCGGTGGTTGGCGCGGTCGGCAATCATGAGAATCGGTTCTGGTCCACGGTTGTCAAGGATAATGCCGTGCGGACAGTTCAGTTGGCCCGGTTCACTTCCCATGCCGCCGAAAGTTCGTTGGTACTTACCGGCGCTGTTGTAGACGTTCACGTAGCTAGATCCGTAGCCATCCCCAACATAAATGTCGCCGTTTGGCGCGATTGCCAGATTAGTTGGGCTGTATTTCTTCTTAGTTCCGTCCGGGTTGGGTTTGTACGCGTCCGATTCGCTTGGATAGCCTATTGTGAAGACTTCTTCGCCGTCCAGAGTTACTTTCTCTACGATTCCACGTTTGGTGTCGCAAAGATAAAGAAACTCGGTGCTGCCTTCTTTTCGAATATGCAGTCCGTGTGCGCCACCCTTAAACTCTTTACCCCAGCTCTTAACGAACTTACCGTACTCATCGAAGACAACCATCGAGTCGTTGCTTTCGCTCGCCGCGTTGACGGTGTGGTGGATGTAGAAACGGTTTTGAGAGTCCTGACAGACACCGTGGGTGTTGCCGTACTTGATCTGCGCCGGCAACTCGCCCCAATCGTGAGTGAC
>JALYVD010000385.1 GCA_030853405.1 Acidobacteriota bacterium
CGGGATTGCGACGTTGGTAGAGGGAGGAGAAATCGAGATCGCGGGACGGCGTTCGAAAAACACCATGAGAGTAGTAGTGGAGAATCCGTTCGATCCGGACGCTCCGGCCACCGAGAAGAGCGGCTTCGGGCTAATCAACGTACGAAACCGGCTGCAAGCCAGATTTGGAAGTAACGCGCGCCTGGACATCGAAGTGGACCGGAATCGCTACCGGGTTGTGTTATCGATTCCCTGCGAGCGTGAAAAGGGAGCGCGCTAATGGCCATCCGGGCGATCGTCGTGGACGATGAGGATCTGGCCCGCGGACTAGTTCGCGAGTATCTTCGGGAGCAGAACGATATAGAGATCGTCGCCGAGTGTACCAACGGATTCGATGCCGTGAAGGCGGTAGCCGAGCACCGGCCCGATTTGCTGTTCCTTGATGTGCAAATGCCTAAGTTGAACGGTTTTGAGGTTCTTGAGCTGGTCGGGAACGATTTGGCGGTTGTCTTTGTTACCGCTCACGACCAGTATGCGATGAAAGCTTTTGATGCCGCCGCCGTGGATTATCTGCTGAAACCATTCGACATCGATCGCTTCAGGACCGCATTGCAAAGGGCGCGTAGACGGCTGTCCGAACGGACGCTCCTCCCCGAAGCGAGCGATTTAAGAAGCGCTGCCCTGCCGCCAGGACAATTTGTCCAGCGCATCGTAGTGAAGGACGGCACGCGTATCCACATCGTTCCGGCCAACCAGTTGGACTATGCCGAAGCGCAAGACGACTACGTCGCGCTTCATAGCGCGGGAAAGACGTACCTGAAGCAACAGACAATATCGAGTCTGGAATCGTCGCTCGACCCATCGCGTTTCGTGCGGACGCATCGCTCGTTCCTGCTGAATCTGGAGTGTGTCGCGAAAATCGAGCCGTACACAAAAGACAGCCGCCTCGCCGTTTTAACGAACGGTTCGCAAGTACCGGTTAGCCGCGCCGGCTATTTACGGCTGAAAGAACTGATGGGGCAGCGCTGATTTCGGCGTGAATTCTTTTGACGGTACGATGCTTTTCGGGTACAATCCTCGCCTCGGGGTAACCGAGGAGGTAACCTCTATGAGCAGCACAGAGACGCAAGGTAGCGAGCCATTCGGAGAGCGTCAGCGCTTGCCCCGTGAAATATCCACTATTCAGATCATAGCCGCCGGGGAAGAAAAAGCTCGGATGGGGCTGATCGTCAGCATTCCGGCAGTCAGCGAGGTTGAACTATGCGGGATTGGTTTCAACGACCGGACAGTAAGGATCTGCTGGCAGGGTGGTTATTATTTCGTCTTTCTTGACGATCTCGCCGCCGAACCCGAGGAACAAAACAAGGCGCAAGCCGCGGGTTCTTCGGAATGACGTACGCGTTAGCGGGGAGTCCAGAATGGTTCCGCAGCGGGAACGAATTGGACCGGTACATCCGTGACAAAGGTCTTCAGCCAGCGCGCACACTCTTCCATGCCCGCCTGTTCGGACGGGATGTGGCCCAGAATCAAAAGCGCTTTCTGTTTGTGCTCCGTCGAGGCGTCCGCGACATACTCTACCGTTTCCCACTCGCGCGTTTCGCCGATTATAAGCGCTTGAACATCGCTCCGTTCCAGCATCTTTATCTGCACATCGGAACCTGCCGCACCAGGCAGCATTGCGGCTTTTGTAATCTTCAGCGCGGGATCGCCGACCGCTCTTAATACTTTAATGCCGAGCTTACGCTTTAAGCTTGCGGCCAAATCGGCCACGGTTGTTTCTGGAAGTACAAACAAATGCGGATTTTCCGCGTTCTGATACGCTTCCCACCCCAGCGCATGAACCATCCCGTACAAAATGCCATCGGGACGGCGCTGGTGCCAGTGGTCGTGAAAGCGCCATACGACCAGGTGGTGATCGCGGATATACGCTTCTTTTTCAGAGAGCACGGCATCGTTCTGCGCCTGAAGGTTAGCCCTCTCGTCCTGATGGTTGTAAAACGTCGGCTCGTGCGTGATGATCAGGTTGTTGCCCGAGGCCACTGCGTGTTCCAGCACGTCGAGTGTCGCCATCATTGTCACGGCGATTCCTGTCACCGGTGTATCGGGACTTCCGGCTTTGAACGTATCGACGGTCGGCGTGGTCCACGGGATTCCGACGTGACCCTGGATACGTTCTATAATCTGCCGGCCTGTCGGCCGTTGCGGAGTCTGTGCAAACGCAGTAAATGTAAGTAATGCAATTGAAGCGAAGTTAGCGGTCTTCATCTATTCCAAACCTCTCTGCGCGGCAAGCGGACGAATCAATTTCAATGCGGGGCGAGTTAGATATTCACGCACATAGGCCGCGTGCTCCGCGTCGCTCGGAAAATGTTCGTGGCTCTTATACGGGTAAGCGCTCATCGCGTGAAATGGTAACGGCGTGACGCTCTGGCTGAATGCCGTATTGGCATCGGCGTCTTTGGCCCAACCGTCCACTAACAACAGGAAATCGCGCGTCCAGCCTTTACGCAGAGCCGGAAGTTTAGTTGCCGGGAACGTCAACTTCAACTCATCGCCCGATCCCATAACCACCAGTTTGTCGTCAACCGTTGTGACAAGTGGACGAACATCGCCGTAACGTGTGTAGCGCCCCGGCGTCGGATTCCAGTTCGAGATGAGCGACACCTGGTCATACAAGAACTGCTCCGGTTGCTGACGGTTGGCGTCGATCACCGGGCGCGAGAAACCGCGGAAATGCAAATCGGCATCGTTAGCGTTCACCGGCGTCAACCGAACCTGCGGAGCCTGTGAGTTCTCAACCAAGAAAATTTCATCCCAGTAGACACAGAGGTTTGTCACAATGCGGACCTCGCGATTGGACGACAGGAACTTGCCGGCCAAATCGACCACAATCGTCTTCGGTTTCCCGGAAGGAATGCCCATATCCCGCACGACGGTCTTCCACCGGCCATGCGCGTCCTTCACCTGAAGGTAGGGAAAGATAAGACCCGTACCGTCCTGCGACGCACCCAAAAATGTGCTGCCGTCCGCCCAATCCACCCAGCCGTTTAAAACGAGCGCTGCATGGTTGGACGAAGCGGCTTTTCCGAAGTCCAAGTCCAACGTGTGCAGCTTCGCGACACCGGAATCGTTATGAGGGAAGCTGTCCGGGTAAGCGTGATCCACTTTTTTAAGCCGCGCCGTCGCATCTACGCCGTTATCTTCCGTCGCCTTGACGGGATGAATCTTCGTTTTGCCGCCGAAAAGACGAAAGTCCGGGTAGGGCGGCGACTTGAATTTATCGTTCGTGTAGACATCTATGTCAGACGGATGATCGACCGCGACAAGCTGAACTTTGTCCAGGTAAGAGACCTCGTGCAACTCTTCCGTGATATGAACCTGATACTGACCGTTCTCGGCGTGAAGCGCAGACCCGGGAATCTGAATGTACTCATCGTGATCCACCGGAAAATAATTTCCATCTCCAGAACTCGCGCCCAGCGGAGCTACTCCAAGGACATCCGTAATGAACTCGAAGGCCTTGCCGTTCCAGGTGAAAATCATCGGACAGGAACCGGAAAGCCGTTGCGCTTCCGCGATATTCAGCGCTCGATTCGCCTTTTGATGCACTTCGTTCTGGATGAGTCCATTCGGCCACGTGATGCGAATGGTATCCGCGTCGGCATGGCTGTCTAGCGCGAACGCAAGCGGCGTACCGTCGTAAATGCGCTTGTCATAATACACGCCTGACTTCATTTCCACCGTGGCTCCCGGCGCGAGCTTCATGTTTTTAATGCCGTCGATACGAACCGTTGACCAGCGTTGAGCGGCCGAGGCGTTGGTGTAAACATGCAGCGAACCATCCGGCAAGATGCGGGCATAATCTTCGCGGTCGTCGCCATTGAAGTCGGCGCGCACAGGCGAAGCCAGGAACTTGACTGCCCCGGCCACGACAAGTTTTCCTTCCGTGTTATTTCGTGCCGCACGTTTCTCCGGAGCGTAAGCGGCGATATCCAGAAATCCGTCGTGATCGAAATCCTGCGCGTCCAGAGAATCGCTGCCTGCCGGAATTGCCGGAAGGTCGGAAGCCTCGAAAACCTCGTTCAATTTATCCGTATAGAGCACGCCCGGACGGTCGCTGTAAGACACAACAACATCACGCGCCGCGGTATCGCCCCGCACCGCGAAGGCAACCGCATCTAACGTCTGACCTTTGACAAATGGAAACGCGGAAGTGTGGTCTTCGAACTTTCCATTTCCGTTATTGCGCATCAACGCCGGAGC
>JALYVD010000389.1 GCA_030853405.1 Acidobacteriota bacterium
CCAGCCGCCGCACGGCGGCCAACTTAAACTCTTTCGTGAACTGTCGGCGCGACAACCCCATGACTCAATTCTCCGTTCAATGGATTTTGAGCCTTAACTACTTGTCTCAGTTTTGGGGACCACTCCATGGAGTTGTCAGCGGCTGGAAAAGTCGGCACGAGTCGTAGTCCATTACAGCGCTTAACAAGAGGATCGCGTGCATGCCGGAAACAATTCCTGACGCGTGGCGAGCCATCCGGTAGTTGACCCAGTCTAAGTCAACTTCAACTGGGGCCGGCGATTGCGAGCTAGTACCCAGTTATTTTCAAGACCGGGATGCAAAGCGCAGGATGCTTTCGATCTTTTCCGGGTCAAGGCCGTGCAAATCTTTTTCGTTAGTACGGCCCCGCGTCACAAGTGTGGCGAATACCAACGGGAGCACGGAGTAGCGTTAGTCGTACTTGCGCTCAATTTCCAGTCGGCGTTGGGTCAACCAGATTTCTAATCTCCACAACTCAGCCGCTTCATCCACTCCCGCCGCCACGTCCTTCGCCTCCCGGATGAGTTCTCGCAACTCTCTGCGTCAAGGGCTTGGTCGAACGCCCTCCGGGCTACGGCCTTTCCCGATGGTGACCACTTCAGGTCGCGCATGGCTCGTCCGTTCGGAAAAACAGAATCCGTCTCACCGCCGGCGATTGCCAGCATTACTTACAGGCAGTGTAGCTCGCGGGCCGAATGTCGTCAACAGTCCCGCAGCAAGCTCGGCCGTTAGAGAATGCTGGCCGACTTGCGAGGACTGATCCGGCCCCACACAATATGCTGAATCTATGCTGCTCGCGCAAGTTGTTGAGACATCCCGCCGCATTGCGAGTACCACCAAGCGCCTGGAGAAAACCGATCTTCTCGCGAGCCTGCTGAAACAGCTCAGCCCGGAAGAAGTGGAAATCACGGTCGCGCTTCTGTCCGGAGCCGCCCGGCAAGGACGTATTGGTATCGGCTATGCGACGGTACGCGAGGCCATGGCTCCTCTGGCAGGTGAAGCATCGCTGCAAATTTCGGAACTCGATCAAGCGCTGTCCGATATTGCGGCCGTCAAAGGCCGTGGCGCGGAACAACTGCGGCGTGAATTATTGAGCGGGATCATGAGGCGCGCAACTGCGCCTGAGCAACAATTCTTGACCGGGCTGCTGATGGGCGAGATTCGTCAGGGTGCGCTTGAGGGAATCATGCTGGATGCGCTGGCGAAGGCCTCCGGAGTTTCACTGGACCGGCTGCGCCGCGCCGCGATGATGGGCGGTGGAGCACCCGCCGTCGCACGGGCTCTCCTTGAAAAAGGCGAGGCTGGTCTCGTGCAGTACGACATCCGGCTGTTTCAGCCGGTACAGCCGATGCTCGCTCAGTCCGCTGAAGATGTGGCGGGCGCGATTGACGAACTCGGCGAGGCGGCGCTTGAATATAAGTTTGATGGCGCTCGCGTCCAGGTTCACAAATCCGGCGATCAGGTGGCGGTTTTCTCGCGGAGCATGAACGACGTCAGCGCAGCCGTGCCCGAAGTGGTTCATGCTGTCCGCGCGATGCCTGTTCACGATCTGATCCTGGATGGTGAGGTTTTGAGCCTGGATGCGGCGGGGCGGCCGCAGCCGTTCCAAGTCTCGATGCGCAGATTCGGGCGGAAGCTGAACATTGATCGGCTATTGGCTGAACTGCCGATGACGCCATTTTGGTTCGACCTCTTATATATGGACGGTCAGCCCGCGATCGACGAACCGCAGTCGCGCCGCTTCGCCGAACTGATCAAGTTATCTGAGCCCGGGAATCTGGTTCCATATCTCACAACATCGAATAAGGAACAGGCCGACACTTTTCTACACGAAGCTTTGCAACGCGGGCACGAAGGGATAATAGCGAAGTCGCCCGGCGCCCCTTATGCAGCCGGGGCACGCGGTCAGAGCTGGCTCAAAGTCAAGCGGGCGCGGACGTTGGATCTGGTTATTCTCGCGGCGGAGTGGGGCAATGGAAGACGGCGCGGGTGGCTCAGTAATCTTCATCTCGGCGCGCGCGATACGGAGAAGGGCGGATTCGCGATGCTCGGTAAAACGTTCAAGGGCCTGACGGACGAGATGCTGGCATGGCAGACGCAAGAGTTCCAGAAAATTGAGATCGCACGGGATCAATATACTGTTTACCTTGAGCCGAAGATTGTGGCGGAGATCGCATTTAACGAGATCCAAGTGAGTTCGCGATATGTGAGTGGTCTGGCCCTGCGCTTTGCGCGTGTAAAGCGATACAGGCGCGATAAAACAGCGGCCGATTCGGATACGTTTAAAACTGTCCAGCGTTTAGCGGGTTTGATTAAGTGATTCCTCTTGTTCTAGCGGCGAAATTTCGGTAGGGTAGGACAAAAGGCGAACTTGTGAACCTGGCACTCGACTTTGGCGAACTTCCCGTCACTCCCACCAACCCTCTGGCGCTGCAATCGGTTTCGGCCATCCCGGCCTTGGCGGCTCGTTTCGCCGATTCCATGCAGCAGGACGATTCGCCCGTTCGCGCGGTTCGTCATCAGCCTGCAAAACCTCCGCAATTTGCGCCTTTTCCCGCAGCGCTCAATCCCGCTCTGAAAGCGGCGTTGGCCACGCGCGGTATTGAAAATCTATACACGCATCAAGCCGCTGCCGCCGAACACGCGCTGGCCGGGAAAAATGCCGTCGTTGTCACGCCTACAGCGAGCGGCAAAACGCTTTGCTACAACTTGCCGGTCGTGCATGGGATTTTGTCAGACCCTTCGGCGCGCGCGATCTATCTGTTCCCGACCAAGGCGCTGGCCGAAGATCAACGTCTGGAAATGCAGCGGTTGAACGATGCCATCGGCGGTCCGATCTGCTGTCACACCTACGACGGCGATACTCCGCAAGACGCACGCCGCGCCATTCGAGAGAAGGCCAATATCGTGATGACCAATCCCGATATGCTGCACACGGGGATTCTACCTCACCACACGAAGTGGGCCAAGCTGTTCGAGAATCTGCGCTATTTCGTGATCGACGAATTGCATTTTTATCGCGGGGTCTATGGCAGTCATCTCGCAAACATCTTGCGCAGGCTCAAGCGCATCTGTGACTTTTACGGCTCAAAACCGCAGTTCATTTGTTGTTCCGCAACCATCGCGAATCCGAAGACACTGGCCGAAGCCATTACCAATCAGCCGTTCGAAGTGGTCTCGGAGAACGGCGCTCCTTCAGGCGACAACTATTTCGTCTTCTATAATCCGCCGGTAGTGAATCGTCAGTTAGGCATTCGCCGCAGCTACTTGCACGAAGCGCGCCGCATTGCACTCGAGTTCATACGCCAGCAGCAACAGACCTTGGTTTTCGCGAACAATCGACTGGCGACGGAAGTTCTGACAACCTATTTAAAGGACGCCTGCGCACACCTGCCGTTCTCGAACGAGGCGATTCGCGGCTACCGGGGCGGCTACTTGCCGAAGGAACGCCGTACTACCGAAGAAGGATTACGCAGTGGATCCATCCGAGCGGTTGTCGCGACGAACGCGCTCGAATTGGGTGTCGATATCGGATCGCTCGATTCGGTCGTTCTTGCCGGTTATCCCGGTACTATCGCTTCCACTTTACAGCGTGCGGGCCGCGCTGGCCGCCGTCAATCTTCGTCTCTTGCGGTACTTGTGGCTTCCAGCGCGCCGTTGGACCAGTACATCGTCGAACATCCCGATTACTTCTTCGGATCGTCGCCTGAAGAGGCGCATATCAACCCTGACAATTTGGAAATCCTGCTCAGCCATCTGAAGTGTGCCGCTTTCGAGTTGCCAATCCGGGACGGCGAATCGTTTGGAGACCATGACACGGGCAAGCTCTGCACGTTTTTATCGGAGGAACTGCGGCTGCTTCACCATTCTGGGGATTGCTGGCATTGGGTCAGCGACAGCTACCCGGCGGATGCGGTCAGTCTGCGTGCCGTCACCAGCGACAACTTTCTGGTAGTGGATATAACGGGAGATCACAAAGTCATAGGCGAGGTGGATTTTCCATCGGCGCTCACCACCCTGCATGAAAAGGCGATTTACCTGCACGATGCGCGGCAATATCAGGTAGAGAAACTCGACTACGATGGCCGAAAAGCCTACGTTCGTCAGGTGGATTCCGATTACTTCACGGAGGCCATCGTCTACACGCAAGTGAGCGAATTGGCCCAGTTCGAAACAGCCACTGAGGCGGAGGCTGCGCTTGTGAAGTCAGCCCACGGCGAAGTGCGTGTCAAACGTCAGATCGTGGGTTTCAAAAAGATTAAGTTCTACACGCTCGAAAACATCGGGGCCGGGAACCTCAATTTGCCCGAACAGGAAATGCACACGACTGCCTTCTGGCTGCATCTACCCGCGCAGTTCTTTGCCGATTTTGAAGGCTTCTCAACAGCCGATCTACAGGACGCCGTCCACGGATTAGGCAACGTTCTGAAAACCGTAGGCACGGTGCTGCTACTGAGCGATCCGAGAGACCTTGCAGTCGCTGTCCTCGACGAGTCGGCGGACAGGAAAGAAGTCTTCGAACCGGATGTGCTGCTCTATGACAACTACCCCGGAGGGATCGGCCAAAGCGACCCGCTCTTTCGGCGGCGTCATGAACTTCTCGGCGCGGCGCTGGAGTTACTTGCGGCATGTTCCTGCGATTCAGGGTGTCCAAGTTGCGTTGGGCCACCCAAAGAAATTGGCGTACGAGGAAAGGACGGAGCCGTCCGAATCCTTCGGCAAATGCTGATCAGGCCTCGCGGTTAGCTCGTTCTCGAAGTATTCTCATACACCCGATGCTGTAAGCCAGGCTGGCCCGATTGTAGGGATTGTCATAACCATGTCCTGCGGAGCGGTTATCTGCCGTGGGCCCCGGTCCCATCCGCGGAATATGATCGGGGATCACGATTCCATCAAACTCGACTTCACGCAAAGCCTTCATGATTTTGTACATGTCGTAATATCCGTCGTCCATGAAGGTCTCGACAAAGTGAGGCAGCGGGGCGCTCACATTCCGGAAATGGATTTTGAAAATCTTTCTCTGCGGACCGAAGTAGCGAATCATCTCCTCCGGATCCTTACCGGTCAGTTCCTTGCCACCTTCGAGCCACGTCCCGCAGCAGAGGCAGAGTCCCACGTTGGGACTATCGGCAATTTCCATCGCTCGCTTATAGCCTTCGAAGTTACCAGAGATACAACGCGGAACTCCCGCCAACACCGGAACGGGCGGGTCGTCCGGATGAATTCCAATCTTTACGCCGGCTTCTTCCGCGACCGGTACGACTTGCTTAATAAAGTAAGTGTAATTGTCCCAGATTTCTTCTTTCGTGAACACCCGGCCATGGGAGAGAGGCTCCTTGTAGATCTTGCCTTCCCACATACCGTATTTGTTGGGGCTTGCCAGGTCGAACTCCCTGGTATCGCAATCGCGAATCTTTGCCCGGCCGCTACTCCAGATGCCATTACCCATGTGTGCATAAGTCGTGTAGTAAATGCCGGCCTTGCCTAAGTAGCGAAGATAGTTCTTATATTCCTCAATCTTTTGATCGCGTCCCGGAAGATTCAGCGTAACCTCAGGGATGTTATGCAGGCTGCCGCTCGGACCAACTCCCGAACCGATGTTATAGACCTTGATTCCGCCGGATTCGAATCTCTCTCTCATCCGTATGAACGATTCGGCGTTGGCTGTTTCCGGCGTGGCGGGAAGACTTACATATTCGACGCCAATCTGGTTCAGGAATAACAGATCGTCGTCACTCGGGTTGGCTTGATAGGACGTGGCGATCTTGATGCCTTGCGGATACCGGTGTACCGAGGCTGAAGCGGTCTCCGTGGAAGCGAGCAGCGCGGCGGCTCCCGAGACCATCTTTGCGAATTCTCTTCTTCCAAGACTAGACGCTAAATCTTTCATGGCATCTTTCATATGTGCGGCCCTGTCACGTTTTTCATTTGATAATTTTCTTTATGGATTTACGAGCGATCCGTCCATCCCTCGAACCGTTGTCCAGCTATCGCCGGGCTTCACCGGCTGCGGCGGGTACTTCAACGCTATGTCCTCTTTGATGTCGATTCCCAGGCCCGGTTCACCATTCCCATACAGATATCCGCCGCGCAGTTCCGCGGTGCCCGGCAGCATCTCGTGAACATAGGGAGGGAAATGGTTCTCTTCCTGAATGCCGAAGCTCGGGATCGTAAGATCGACATGATAAGCCGCGAGCTGGTTAACGGGATCGTTATCGCCGCCTTCCTGCCACGCCGTGCGAACGCCAAACTCGGTGCAGAGCGCGGCAATCCTTCTCGCGGCCGTGATGCCGCCGATCTGGGACACGCGGCAGCGAATAAAATCGATGATCCGCTCGGAGATCAGCGGACGATACTCGTGCGGGCTGGTGAACAGCTCACCCATTGCCATCGGCGTAGTAGTCACCTGCTTGATACGCCGAAACCACTCGATCTGCTCCGGCGGCAGGATATCCTCCACGTAGAACATCCGGTAGGGCTCCAGCAGTTTGGCGAGCTCCACGGCGCCGGTTGGAGTTAGATGTTCGTGAACATCGTGCAGCAACTTCACCTCTCCGCCGAGCTTGACGCGAAGAAATTCGAATAGCTTCGGAATTTCATTAATGTAAATATCTTGGTCGAAGGCGTTCCCGGTGAAGCCATCGGCCGGCCTGCTTCCTTTCCCGGGCGGCACGAATCCTCCACCGCCATAACCACCCATCTGAGCCCGAACGTGCCGGTACCCCTCGTCCATGTACTTCTTGACATTCTCGGCCACTTGCTCCCGGTCACGGCCATCGGCGTGAGCATAGATGGGAACCGCGTCGCGAATCTTTCCTCCGAGTAAATCGTAAACCGGCATTCGAGCGCGCTTCCCCTTGATGTCCCAGAGCGCCATGTCGAGGCCACTCAGAATGTTGTTCTGAATGGTGCTATTCCGCCAGTAAGCAAGGACATTCGTGCTATCCCAAAGGTCCTCAATGCGGTCGGCGCTCTTGCCGATCCAGAACGGCTTGTACTTTTGTTCGATCGCGGTAACTACGGCGGACGCTTCGTAGGCGTTGCTGGTCGAGCCGATGCCATAGAGGCCCGGTTCGCTTGTAAAGACTTTCAGAAATACCCATTGCCGCGTCGGAATAGCTTTGACGTCGGTAATCTTAAGCGGCGCTAACCCCACTGAGGCGCGCGCGTAACGCTCCGATGCAAACGTAAAGGCCAACGCGGCCTTGCCAAAGTCTCGCCGTAACATTGCACTCCTTAGAATAGAATTCGCAAGCCAAGCTGAACGTTCCGTGGAGCGCCACCGTTGACGATTTGTCCGAACTGTGGACTATTGACGATGGTCGTGTTACCCGATGCGCTCAGCACGGGATGATTGAAAGTGTTGTAAGTTTCGAACCGAAACTGCATCTTATACCGCTCCATAATCTGAATGTTCTTTATTAGCGATAGATTGAAGCTGACGATGCCGGGTCCGCGGCAGTTCGGCTGACTGAGCGAGTCGGTCGGTAACGTATAGGCGGGTGCTGTTATGAACGCCGCGGTATTGAACCAATGGTTGTCGCTTTGACCGCTCGACAGCGCGCAATTACCGATCCGGTCGGCACGGCCCGCCGTAGATATAAAGTTGATCAAGTTTGTCTGGTCGGGCGCAGTAATCAAGAGTGGCGTCCCCTTCTGCAAGACTGTAATTCCGCTAAACTCCCAATTCCCAAGTACGGCGGCAGCGACTCCGTTCTGCAAAAACTGTTTACCTTTTCCGAAGGGGAGATCGTAGATGTAGCTGGCTACGAAACGCTGGGGGACATCGTTCGCGTCAATCGACCGGTTATACCGGGGATCGTAGAGAGAATCGGAAGGTCCGACTATCCATGTATTCGATTGTGCAGTGTCGTCGATCGTCTTTGATTTTGTATATGCCGCGGTAAACAGCAGTCCATGGGACATCTGCTTTTGCAAGCGGATTGTCGCGCTCTCATATTCCATGTCGCCATAAGGTTGCCGGAAGATCAATACAGCCTGGTATTGAGGGAAGGGCAACAGCAACTGTCGTTCCTGGATCGTTGGAAAGCTTAACGCGCCACTTTTGATCTTTCCGTAGAACGGGTTCGGCACCGAAGCTAGTAACTTTGAACCTAAGCTAAGTTCAGTTGGATTGTTAGCGTCGTCTTGCCGGTTCCAATAAAGATGAGTCACTTTCGAACCGACGTAGCCTACTTCTAACAATAAGGTGGGAGTCAATGCCCGCTGGATATTGAAGTTCCAATCCGTCATGTAAGGCGTCGGCCTAACAAGCTCGTCGGCACGCACTGCTTGCCCGACGAAACTGGTACTCCGGTTAGGCTGAATGATGCCTCCCGCGAAAGGATTGTTCCACGAGCCGCCCACGGGTGGCGTATTCGGCAGCGAGTTTGGCGCCCCAAGAGAAAGTAAGTTAGAAAGAAATCCACCGTTTCCGAAGTCGGTTGCCGCGTCGTTTACTCCAACATAGTTGGCGTACATGATGGCGCCGGCCGCGCGAATGACCGTTTTATTATTCAGCTGCCACGCAAACCATACCCGAGGCTCGAAGTGTTTGTATTGGGGGTTCTCCTGGTAGCCGCCTGGTTTGATCGGTTGGAAGACACCGGGTAGCCCGGTAACCGGATCGATCGCCGTGGGATTGAAGTCACCGATTTGACCGAAGTTTTCCGCGTATGGAGTCGTATATTCCCATCTGAGCCCAAGATTTAACGTTAGGTGATTTGTTACCCGATAGTCGTCTTGCACGTACAGAGCGTAAGATTTCTGATAAAGAAACAGGGGGTGCGTGATTGTGAGCGTGCCGGATACAGGAACGCCAAGGAGCAGGCTGGCTAAGCCGTTTCCTCCGTTCAGAGTCGTGTTGCTCGGATTCGGTCCTTGTGTGTAAGTGCGGTCGAAAATGTATTGGCCCGCTGAATACTGCGAGTTATAGGCGTTGAGCCGGAACAGCGCATCGTCAGTGCCGAATTTAATGCTGTGACGAGTCTTAACTACGGTGAGGTGGTATTGCGCTTGCCATGTGTCTTGTGGGTTTAGCGTTCGGGTGGCGCCGCCAAGCGGATCGAAGTCATTCGATGGCGCACCCGTAACTGCAAGTCCACCTCCGGTCGCGTAAGTCTGGACACTGATCGCCGGAAACTGGTTATATAGAACGTTGTTTGTGACGGACGCGGGGAACCCAAGCGACCCAACATTGAAACCGGCGCTTACCGGAAACGTATTGTATTGCAGACGTGTGTAGCTCAAACGAGCCTCACCCAACAGATTCGGAGTGAAAGTGGACGTCACTGCAATCATTGCGGCGGTAGCCGGGTCCGAGTTGATGGAACGAGCGCCATAGACGTAACCCGGAGCATTGGAATTAGCCGGGGAGCCCGGCAACGTGCTGAAGTTCGTGTATGGCGTGTAGCCGAAACGTCCAAAGATACGAGTCCTCTGATTCAGGTAGTGATCCATCCGGACCAGATAATTGTCCTTGTTAGTGACTGACTTTCCAGTTTGTAGGAAGTTATTAATATCAGCTGCAGTTTGACCAGGCCTGTTCGGCTCCGGATAATACTTGAGAACATTGGTCGAGATTTGGTTGAGCCGGGCTGCCGGAATCGTGTCGTTTTGGAACGGATCGCGGAGATAGTGGCCTGGGTTGTTAGGATCGGGACGGGTGGTATTCGGATCGTAGATTATGTCTTGGTCCCCCTTTGCATCGAAGGTATGGGAGAAATTGGCCGCCTTTTCCAAGTCGGTAGGAACTGTGCCAAGGACCTGATCCGGACTGCCCTGCCGCGTTCCTTCATAGTTGAAGAAGAAAAAGGTCTTATTCCGAATGATCGGACCTCCGATGTTCCCGCCAAATTGGTTCTGCTGGTAGAGTGCCTTGGAAATGCTGTTGCGATTGTTCTGCCAGCTATTGGCATTTAAGACGTCATTCTGAAAAAACTCCCAGCCCGTGCCGTGAAACTGATCGGTGCCCGCTTTCGTCGCCATCTCGGCGACACCACCCAGCGCACGCCCAAATTCCGCCGAATACGTTGACGTATCAACCCGGAACTCCGCTACCGCCTCCAGGGGAATTGAATACGATAAGCCCGACTCCGTCGTACCCCGACTCTCCGCCCCATCGATCAGTATTTCATTCTGTTGAGCAAGCCCACCGCCGATTTGAGCGGTTGTTGCAGAGCCGATTACCTGGTTTCCAATCGCCTGCTGACCTGTCGTGGGAATAACGCCTGGAACCAATGCTGCGTAGGAAAGAGGGTTACGCGAAACATTAGGTAATTCTTCAATCGCTCTCGTTGTGATTGTAGATTCCATCGCGGAGGTCTGTGCCTCAAGCTGCACTGGCGTGGCGGTCACGTCCACGGATTGATTAACGGTTCCGATCTCAAGTGACACGTCGATAGTCGCCGTCAGGCCCACGGTAAGAGGAATGTTAGCTACGTGCGAGACACGAAAGCCCTTCTTTTCAACTGTCAATTCGTACGTGTCGGGAGGAAGAGAGGTTATGTAGTACAGTCCCGCCGGGTTAGTTGTGGCACGAGTCTCTCTGTGAGTAGCAGTGGCGCGAATTGTTACATCGGCATCCGAAATGACCGCCTTGGACGTATCGGTTACCGTCCCGGTAATCGTCGTCAGCTCACCTTGCGAGAAACTGCTCGTTGCGAGGCTAAATGCCACCGTTAGGAAGAAGGCAAACCGCTTGAAAATCCGATATGCACTCGTCTGGTTCATCCCGTAATCCTTTCAATGAATTTACAGAGAAATTGTCGTGGTTTGTTTATGCCAGCCAACTGTATCACACGTTTTTGCCGGTGAGGAGTATCACATCGTTCCTGCGGATTGACCGCTGCGCACGGCAAGCAGAATCGAGGCCACCCGCGCCTGAAGATGACGGACAGTGGCGAAGAATTCTCGGATCGGACCGAAGCCAGGTAGCCCAATGACCGGCACTTCCTCACTGGAAGACATAGACTGATCCAAGCGGTGATCCGCGCTGAAACAATGCACTCCTACGTCGCGCTAGTCCTACTAAGTTTGAGTCTTCCCGGTCTGCAGCAAGCTACTAAGGCTGATCCTCTTACCTTCAGCCTTACCGGTATTGAAGTGCCCGGCGCTTTTCGAGTGGCGGCCGGTGGCATCAACAATCGCGGGCAGATTGTCGGGAATTTCATTGCCACCACGGGCCAGCAGTACCAGCCGATATTTCTGGACACGAACGGCGTTGTTAGTACTATCGACATTCCCGGTGCAGAATTCCCCATCGCCGCCGGAATAAATGATTTCGGCCAGATTGTCGGGACTTATGTAATGGGCAATGCTGTGGACGGATTCTTGTACAACAATGGCGTCATAACTCCCATCGACATTTTGGGGAGTCCATCCGTAATGCTCAACGGTATCAACAACGCCGATTAAATTGCAGGATCAGTTCCGGATTTCATCGAGGGTAGAGATCGTGGGTTCTTATACTCGAACGGCCTCCTGACCATGATCGAGGTTTCTGGCAGCATCGGCACCGACGCCCTCGGCATCAACAATATTGGGGAGGTCGTCGGAAGTTTCACTGACAGTAGAGGCTCGCACGCTTTCTTGTACGCCAATGGTGTCTTCACGCATCTGGATACGCCCGATTCCTGGGTGCGTGACATAGAAGTGGAAGATCAGGCGGCAGGTCGTGATTCCCAATAGTCTTCGATACGGTTGTTGAGGCGGCAGCAACGTAGGGTGGTGATGGCGTTTGCGCCGCTCACAGTCCAGAACATTCCGGACTGTTTAAGTCTGGAACCGATCACGGTTTTACAACCGGCTTCGACCACACCAGAGCCGATAAACAGGTGCTGGCGTCGAAAGTCGGGGTAGCGCATGCGCTCGGCGTTGTGCTCGAAGTAAGCCGCTTCGATCCGGATCGCATCCTCGATTGACGGTGTGGAAGCGTCGATGCTTCGGAGGAACCGGACCAGCTTATCGATTTGGCCGTTATCGAGTTTGGGCTGGTGGCGCAGGATCCATTGCTCCTGACTCCGCATGTCACCGGGGTGAATCAGGCGGGTCAGATCCCAGAGATGCTGACGGGCATGGAACAGATCGAGGATCTGAACAGCGCCGGGAAAGTGCCGGTCGGCATTATTCCAGATCCATTCGGCTCCGTCTCCGATCACAACCTTACTTTAGGGCGCGGCTCCAGCCGCGGTTCCAAGCTTCCAGACCGTATGCAGTTGCCGAACTTCACCTCGCGTGTGTGTGACGGGTGCCCCTCCACCTTGCCGGTTCGCCCCTCGCTTTCTTTTTTGACAACGGGAATCCCCGTTCCGTCCATCTGCACATAGAGAATCGGAATCGGTTCGCCCACGAGGATCGGTAAATCCAGTTGTAAAGCCTGATTCACCGCCGTCTGCTCGCGGCGGGCCATGTCGCCCCCGATGGATTCCGCCGTGCGTTCGACGGTTTTGGTGGTCACCTCAAGACCGGCGAGCAACTCGATCTGCCGTCGGCCCTGATCAAATGGAGCGTGGGAACCAACCCACGCTAACATGCAGCGCACCCCGGGAGACAACTCCGTCTTGTCGATGTCCAGCGCCGTATCGGCTGGGAACTGGCCTTCATGACATTGCGGACACGGATACCAGGGGCGCAGAAACTCCACCTGCCCCACGGTCGTCAGCAGGTGACGGGCACGCATCTCGCGGTAGCGCGCTTTGTGGCCGCAGGGACAGGGTATTTCCCGTTCTTCAGCGCCGGGCGGTTCGCATCGCAGCAACTGACTCAAGGCGGCCGCTCCGGCCTGATGCATCGCCGATCGCATCGCCATCTCGACCGCTTCGAGATCCAGTTGACCGGTCTTGCGACGGTTCTGAAAGACGATCCGGAGCAGACTGCTTACTTCGCGTTCGACTTCCTGCCGGATCGCTTCCGCCGTTTTTTTTCCTGGATCGTAAGCGTATCCTCGACTGGCCTTGACTGGCAGATCTTTTCGTTGACCTCCACCAGACTCTGACTCAGTTCCCGGAAACGGTGCAACTCCGCCACCTCGCCTTGCGCCTTTCTCAGCGCGGCCGGAGAAGCGAATGTTTCGGTGACCGTCTTGCCGCTGACTTTACGAGTCAGGCGATAGAACGGGCCGTGTCCCGGATCTCCGTCTTCCCGGCAATGGCAGTTGGGATTACCGCAACGCCCGCCGGTCGTAGTGATCGAACCAGTACGCATATCGCCCAACTGGCTGATGT
>JALYVD010000400.1 GCA_030853405.1 Acidobacteriota bacterium
TCACGGTACTGGCGGATGGCAACACGATCGCTTCTTTTCAGCCGGGCACGGATGCCGAGAAGCCGTTCCTGTATGATCCCGACAGTTCACAGCTGGCTTCGGCGTGGCGGTTTGCCGACGGCACAAATTACTTTATTTACGCTTTCAAGCCACCGGCCGGAACCAAAACGTTGACTCTGCAGACGCTGATGTGGAACCAATATTTGGTGACGGCCACCAATACCGCGCCCGAAGAACAGGTGGCGAATCCGGAGTTTCGAGATTACATTGTGGCCACGAGGGCACTGGTGTTCTGGCTGGATCCGCTGGTGACGGAGGAGGCAACACTGCTTGGGAAGATCCTAGGGAAAGTTGCGGCGGACACGCTTTATCTGGGCTGGTTTCCGAACGGAAATGAGATGCCGGGCGTGACCCTGTGCGCGCAATACGGCGTCGCGGTGGGCGCCACCGACGACTTCAACAACGCAACGGCGTTTGGAGGCGTTCGGGCGCGCATCTCGTCCCTGCAGCCGCCCGTCACGACGCCGCCGCTCGAGAACAAAATTTACGTCACGCTCACGATGAGCGAAGGCGATAATATTCAGTACGACCAGCACCGGATGCGTATGATCTGGGACGATCCGAATCGAGGGCGCACACCGATTAACTGGAGTATCGATCCCTTACTGCTCAATGCCGGGCCCAGCATGTTGAGCTATTATCGGCGCACTCAGACTGACAATGATTTGCTGGTGGCGGGGCCCTCGGGCGCCGGCTATACGTATCCTGGCGACTGGCCGATAACGGACCTGGCGCGGTTTACGGAACGGTCCGGCCGTTACATGAGGCGTACTGGAATGAATGTCATCTACGCGCTGAACCGCAATGACAGCACGGATCTGCCGCTTGCGCCCGACGTGGCCGCGGCCTACATTCGCGATGTAAATCCGTTGGGCATTCTTTACAATTGGGAAGCGACCAGCCGGCTCACTGTGGTGAATGGCCTTCCGGTGTTTACGCAGATTGGGATCGGTTCGGTAAGTGATGGGCAAACGGCGCTGACCAATGCCCTAAACAGCTGGGATGGTAAGAGCCCTCTATTCGTTGCTATCGGCGTGCTGGCCTGGAACTTAATGCCAACCGATGTGAACACGCTCGTCGATTCGCTCAGTTCCCAGTTTGCCGTGGTGCGCGGGGACGTTTTCTTTCAGTTACTGAAGCAGTCGCTTATCGCGGGACACAGTTAGGGAGTTACCGTCTCTTTCTAAGTTAGCCGCAATTTCGATATCGAGCAGACGATGGCCGCTTTGCATAGACCTACTGGAATACGCTTGTAATCAGCGACGTTCCGACGGTCGCGGTTCGGAAGCCGATATGAATATAGTGGAAAGAGCTGGATGAAATTCATCGCGATAAAGGTTAGCTTGACGCTGCTCGCCGCCAGTGCTTTCTGTTTTGCACAGCAATCGGTAGGGGCCGGAGGAAAATGGATTCGAACTACAGAAGTAGACAAGGCGGGCAAAACAACTGTGTCTTTTGTACTTCCCGCCGATACCATAGACCCGGACCGTCATCCCGCCATTTCGATTTCGTGTACCGGACACTCTAAGCCGCCGGATGTGATTTACAATGCGGACGTTTTGCTGGAGCCGACCCGGCGCGATCCGATGAACTACTATTCGCCGGCCCTTCAAACTGCGGTAAAAGTGGACGATCAGAAAATTTACAAGCCGGTATGGGACGTGATTTTATCCGGCACGAACCAGAAGCGCGCCATCGTCGACCGGAAAACCCTGCACCACCTTTTAACGGGTTCCAGCATGCGAGTGCGTATCAGCGACCACAACGACGAGAGCCATCTGGACGAATTTACAATTGGTGGGCTCAACGTGAATGAATTACGGGATGACTGCGGCAGTAAGTGGTTTGGCAAAGAGGAAGCGAGTTCCTCCAAAGGCAGTGCCGACGAAAAAAAGATGAAGTGATGTCCAATCCGTCACCGAGCATCAGTGTCGTAGTTCCTTGTTTCAATGAGCAAGAAGTCATTGAGGAATGTCATCGGCGGCTCACGAATGTTCTCACGGGACTTGATGCCCGGTATGAGATCGTCTATGTCAACGACGGCTCAAAAGACAATACGCTCCCCCAGCTACAAGCGATTTATGCCATCGATCCAGACGTGACGGTCGTCGAGTTGTCGCGTAACTTCGGCCACCAGACGGCGGTAACGGCCGGCCTCGAGATCGCAAAGGGACAGGTGGTTGTCATCATTGATGCCGACCTGCAGGACCCTCCCGAGCTGATTTCTGAAATGATCCAGATCTGGCGGCAGGGGTATGAAGTTGTTTATGGAGTGCGCGAATCGCGGCAAGGCGAAAGCGGTTTTAAGGTCTGGACGGCTAAGGCTTTCTATCGGTTGATGAATAGTCTTTCAGACGTAGAGATTCCGCTCGATAGCGGCGATTTCCGATTGCTTGACAGAAAGGCGGTCGAGGCGATGAAGAGTTTGCCGGAGCGCCACCGTTTGCTGCGTGGCATGTGTAGTTGGATCGGCTTTCGTCAGTATGGCCTGAAGTATGCCCGGGCGGCCCGGTTCGCGGGAACCACCAAGTATCCGTTTCGCAAGATGCTGCATCTGGCGATCGATGGCGTTGCTTCTTTCTCCACGGTTCCCCTTCGCGTGCTGTCGGTAGTGGGTATCTTTTCGGCCTTTCTATCTTTCGCGGGAATCGTGTATGCACTGGTGCTCAGATTGTTCACTCATATCTGGGTACCTGGCTGGACGCTTCTATTCATAGGAATGTTGCTGATTGGCGGTCTCCAAATGATCAGCCTGGGAATTGTGGGCGAGTACGTGGGCCGAATCTACACCGAGGCCAAGCAGCGTCCTCTCTACATCATGCGTTCGGTGCTTCACCGGCGGGGTTCGAGCGAAGCCATGTCGCCGGACGCGGATCTGATCCATACGAAGACAGGTCTTTCGTGAGCCGAGTCTGCATCGTCGGCGGCGGGTTCACGGGACTCGCCGCCGGGCTGGAACTAGCCTCGGCCGGGCTGCCGGTGACGATCTTTGAAAAAGACCAGGCTCTTGGTGGACTAGCCGGGTCGTTCCTGGTCGGCGACCAGATGCTGGAGAAGTTTTACCATCACTGGTTCACCAACGATCGATTCATTATGCAGTTGGTAAAGCGCCTCAATCTGGAAGACCGGATTGTGCTCCGTGAGTCGCGGACCGGCATGTACTATGCGCATAACTTCTTTAAGTTGAGTGCGCCTTTGGACGTGCTGCGCTTTACTCCGCTGAGCGTTGTGAACCGCCTCCGCTTAGGATTGGGAGCGCTGAAGGCGCGGCGCGTTCAGAATTGGGAGGAACTTGAGGCGGTCACGGCAAAGGACTGGTTGATCGGCTTATTCGGACGCAAAGTCTACGAAGTTGTTTGGGAGCCGCTGTTGATCGGAAAGTTCGGCAGAGTCTCTTCCGAGATTTCGGCGGTCTGGTTTTGGAACAAGCTGAAGCTGCGCGGAAGCAGCCGGTCGAAGGGCGGGGCAGAGCAGCTTGCCTACTATCGGGGCGGATTCGCCGCGCTCGCCGCTGGCATGGCGAAAGAGATCGAGCGGCTGGGGGGAGAGATTCGAACGCACGCCGAGGTGACGGGTCTCGAAGTGCGCGGTGGCCGTGCCGTGCGCATCCATTCCACGTCCGGCACGGTGGAGAGCGAAGCTGTAATCCTCACAACACCTCTGCCTTTGGCGGCGGATTTGCTGGCGCCACACACGACGACCGCTTATGTTTCCGAGCTTCGGCGGATTCGCTACTTGTCTAACGTCTGTTTGGTGCTGGAACTAGACAGAAGCCTATCGAGCCTCTACTGGCTGAACGTGAACGATCCTTCTTTTCCGTTTGTCGGTATCATTGAGCACACCAATTTCGAGCCGGTATCTTCTTATGGAGGGCGGCACATCGTTTATCTGTCGAAGTATTTGCCGCCTGAGGCGGAACTGTATCGTATGGGGGATACCGATCTGCTGGCGTTCAGCGTAGCCGCGATTGCGCGCATGTTCCCGAAGTTCTCGCGGGATTGGGTGAAGGCGTTTCACGTGTGGCGGGCCGATTACTCCCAGCCGATCATCGAGCAGAATTACAGCTCACTGATTCCTAAGATGGAGACACCCATCGAGAACGTGTTCCTGTCAACCATGGCGCAGGTGTATCCGGAGGACCGGGGCACCAATTATGCGGTGCGCGGCGGAATGGAAGTTGCTTCGCTGATCAAAAAACGTATATGGGTTAACTCGTCTCAGGATGTTTCGCGGGAGCGTCACATACAGGAGGCCTGATGAATACTAAATCGTATAAGCAACGGCTGCTTGCAAAGGAGCAGGAACTTGAGGGCGAGATCGCGCGTTTGAAGACCGATGCGGTTGAGAGCCGAACGGCAGAGGTGGAAGATCCAATGGATTACGTTACCTCATCGACCGGACAGACGATGGCGCGCGAGATAAGCAGTATGGAATCGGATACGCTCACGGCTGTGCGCGATGCGCTCCGGCGAATCGAAGAAGGCGCCTACGGTACGTGCCTGGATTGTGGTGAGCAGATCGAAGAAGCGCGGCTGGATGCGGTCCCCTGGACGGCGTATTGTCTGCGGGATCAGGAGAAACATGATAACGCCGAAGCTACCTCAGGGCGCGACTACTTAGAAGCAGCACTCTAGCCCGAAGTTCCGCATCGTACGGAACTTCGGCAGCAAAAGATAACTCCGGCTTCGGAATCACTTCTTCTCGTCGTGGTGACCGTCGTTGTGAGGTTCCGAATGAGGCTCTGGGTGCGATTGCGGATGAGCTTCCGAAGCGCCTCTCTGTTCCGGGCGCGGGGGTTCGACCGGACGGTTGGAAGGCGATTCCGTTCGCCGGGGCGGCGGGGCCGTCTCATTTCGAGGAGGTCTCGGGGGGTTGGCTTCTGGCCGGTTATACTGCGGCCTCACGGATTGCGGCTGGGTGCGTTCTGGTTGCGCCCGCTCTGGTTTTACCCGTTCTGGTTGCGCCCGTTCTGGTTGTGCCCGCTCCGCCGGCTGGCTGGAATACGCCGGGTTCGGTGTTGGCGCGTTATTTCCTTGGCCGTTATATTCGCGATGTAGGTTCGGCGGAGTTCCATGTCCCGAAGGAGGCGAAACCTGACGCGATTGCCGCTCGGGACCGCGCTCGTTGAGAGGCTGTTGCTGATTTGGCCGGTTCTGTTGCAGCGGCCGGTTTGTTTGCAGAGGACTATTCGGTTCTGAGGGCCTGTTCGGCTCGGATGCCCTGTTCGCCTCTACTCCACGTGCAGCCGGTCTCGCGAGAGAGGCTGCGGGCGGTGCGTTCCCCACCGAATTACCAGGGCGTACGGCAATAGGCTGGCGCGGCGAAATCTGCCTCACCATGGCGACGGGTCTGGTAGCCGGGGCGACCGCCTGATGCATGGCTTCGAAATTATGCGGCTGGCCTGCGTGTTGCTGCATGTAGGATTGTCTCGCGGCAAAACTAGCTGGCGCCGGAGGAGGGTCCGTTCTCGCCAACACCTGCCGCTGCATAATCTGAGCAGAGGGGCGCCCGGCCCGTTCACCTATTGCGGGTGAGAGCGCCTGACGCGTCGGCGCAACCGAGGGAGCCGTCATAGTTGCTTGTGCAGGCGTGAAGTGTGCAATCTGGTTGGGCCTGAGCGAAATGCCGTCCTGTCTGACCGGCCTGCCGCTAGCGAACGCGCGTTGCGGCATCGACACCACCGCGTTGGGCGATCTTACGTTTGTAAGCGTCTGGTTGTAAGTCGCGTGGTTGACGTACACACTGTTGTAGACATTGGTGATGTTTACGTTCTTCTGGATGCGGGTGTTGTGGACGTTGACGTTCGAGAAGTATTGACGGCTACAGGCGTAGTGCGGCGTGTAGACCTCGCCGAACCCCAGAGCAACCCATCCTAAACTGGGTGCGCCGCCGCCGACCCCGATCGAAACACCCCAATGCGAGCCGCCGAACCAGGCCACCAAGGCTGGCGAATAAACAGGCCGAAAGACTGGCCGGCCGACGACCACGGCGATCGGTCCTGGGGCCCAGCCCCAACGCTCGTGCCAATAAACCCATCTACCGTAGTGGAATGGCGCGAAGCCCCAGGGCGCGTCATCCACCCAGGTCCAGCCCCACGGTTCGATCCAGGCCCAATGTCCGTTGTGATAAGGCGCCCAACCGGCGTCCACGCTGCGCGGATACCAGACGGCCCCGTAATCGGGAGTCTCACTCCACACGCCGTTATCGCCGAGATCTTCGCTCCCGATCACGGTCGGAGGGATGTACCGGGAGGACGCATTCCGCGCCTCGTACGCGTCCCGTTGGTCACACCAATTGTCAAAGACATCGGGAGCGGGCGCAGCTTCGACGTTATACGCAAGCTGATCTGTTCCCGACAGGCTAGCGGCGTCTCCCGGATTCAGCGTGAAAGCCTGATTGCCGCCCGTGATCTCCGCCTGTCCGCTTCGGGTTACGACATAGGTGGTATTTGCGTTTGGGTCTACATGGATGCGATACACACCATCGCGAAGAAACGTGATGGCGGCATTGGGTGTGTCCACTTCAAAGATCTGATTTTCGCCGAAGTCGTGGAGGCGGAAGTACATGTCTCCTTCGGTGAGTTTGAGTTGCGCGACTTGGTCGTTCAGGTTAAGAAATCCAAAGCTGGTGAGTTCGCCAACGCGTATCGCCGCGATGTCCATGTGCAATTCCGCTACGGATTTTTGATCGGCGTAGAGATAATCGCCCGTTGTGAAAGGCCGGTTGACTGCGGCGGGCGCCCAATCATCGATGCCGGCGGGCTCCATTGAAACGTTTCCATTGATGTAATTAAGTCTAGCGACGCGAGATGGTGGATCTTGCTGCCCAAATGCCGTCATCGCGAACAGCGCAAATCCGGCGGCGCACATTGAGATGACTCTTTTTACCTGAGGTGCTAGTAGCATCACTGGTATTCTCCCCTGTGTGCTTAGATGTCGGGGCCTTGGGGGCAGTTTCCTGGAGAGGAGCGCCTGTGGCGTTCTTGAACCAGAATTAATTGAATTGCTTTACAACCGTGCGGAATGTGGCTGAAATCAACCGGCGTGGGAGCGATCTCCCTCATTCGTGACGAAGCGCCACCGCCGCTTCCACTAGCATTGCCCGCCGCATAGGCATGAACGCCGCAGTCACAACCACCGCCCCGAGAACAGACAGCACGCCCAAAAAAGCGACCGGGTCAAACGCGCCCGCCCCGTATGTCAAATCCGGAGCGTCAGGCATCACGATCAACGCCTGTAGCAATCCAGAGACGCCAAATGCTCCAAGCAATCCAGCCACCGCGCCCCATGCCACCGGCCGAAGCGTTTGCCCGCCCACCACGCTAATAACGTCCCAACGCTCCGCGCCCAGCGAGATACGGATTCCAATCTCCCGCGTCCGCTGAGAGACGAGATGAGATACAACACCATAAATCCCCAGGCATGCAAGCATTAGGGCAAGTCCTCCGAGTACAGACGCCGAAACGGCTGGAGCCCGCACCATCAACTCCTGAATGCGGACTGGCCCCTGCTCCATGCCGACCATATATGTCCGCGCCGGAAGGTCCGACTGAATTTCCGCCAACGCCGCCGAGAGAGACTTGAACGATTTGTCCGGTGGCGTCCGCGTACGCACCAGAAACAGAGCCCCCGCATCGTGAAGCCGCCTCGGTATGTACACATATCCTTCATCCTCTTTCGAAAGGTATGTGCTCCGAACCGTTTTCACCACGCCGATTACGGTGAGTGACTCGTGCGCGGCTGCGTCCCGGAGCCAATTGGTCGCGGGAGTAATTCTTCGGCCAAGTGCGTCACGCCCGGGCCACAGCCGTCTTGCCGTGGATTCGCTGATGAGGGCAACCGGCTGCTCCCGCTCGATTTCTTGCTGCGTGAACGTGCGGCCCGTAATCAATGGGATGCCGAGCGTGGCGAAGTAGCCGTCGGACACGCCATTGAAGATACAAGGAAGTACAGCTCCCTTTTCGTTACGAAAGAGTCCACTACCAGTGCCGAGGAAGGGCACTCGGTCCGCCCACGCAACAGACGCAATTTCCGGAAGTTCCTGCATGCGCTGAACCGCTTGGCGCTGGAGTTTAAGGCGTGCGGACGGCGATCCTGCGATGGAGCGGGTGTCCATTCCCACCACCGCGAGATTCTTCAAATTGAAGCCTGCGTCGATATCCGCCGAGCGGGATACTCCCCGAAACAGCAGCCCCGCCGCAGCGAGCAGAATCAGACAGCTTGCCACCTGAATTGTGAGCAGAAGATTGCCACTACGCCGGATACTGATAACACCCGCGGCTCCTCTACCTTGTTTTAGCGTTGAATTTACGTCGCCCCTGGACGCACGGAGCGCGGGGAGGATTCCGACAGCGATGCCGGTCATCACCGAAATGGTGGCAGTCCAGGCCAACACCTGCCAGTCCGGTGAAAGATCTAGCGCCACTCCCACCGTGCCGTTGGTAATTTCCTGGATGAGTTCACTTGCCCGCACGGCGAGCCAATTACACGTCCAAATCGAGAGAATCAGTCCGACGGTTCCGCCGAGTAGACCAATCACGAGACTCTCACCGCACAGCTGCCGCATCAACCGCCAACGGCTTGCCCCGAGCGCTAGTCTCAAGGCGGTCTCATGCTCGCGGCCCGAGTTCCGCGCCGCGATCAAATGGGTCAGGTTTACGCAGCCGATGACGAGAACGAGAACGACGGCCACCATTAATATGGCGCAGACGGTGACGAACCCTTCGAATGCGCCGCCATCGGTTTGGAAAAATGTGGCTCTGACCGCGTTCAGGTGAACGGGCTTACCTGCTTCAAGCGGCCACTTCCCGCCCAACACGGCAAGTTCCGCCGAACCCTGCGCAACTGTGACGCCGGGCCGTCGCCGCGCCAGCACTTGCCACTCTCGCGCATTGTTATCGTGGATCCAGTCAACTCCGGGCATTGCCAAAATCTGGGCCGAAGCTGGTATCCAGAGATCGGGCGATTGCGGCGGCACGCCGGTTCCGGCGAATTTACCAGGCGCGACTCCCACGATAGAAAAGACGCCAGAAAGGACGCCGCCTTTAAGTCTCAGCGCCTTGCCATCGATTTCGGGATCTGAGTGCAACTTCCTTGTCCAGAAATCGTGACTAACCATCGCAACTGCTGGATCGCCGCTGGCGAATGCCCGTCCGATTTTCGGTGTGATGCCCAGCGCGTCGAAATAGTTCGCCGAGACAAACCTCACTCGTACAACGTCCCCGGCGTCCGCCTTTGAATCCGGCAAGTTGAAAATGATCGTCTGAGGAGTCGAACTGGCGAGCACCGGCGAAAATGACTGGACCGTTTTAGACAGACGTTCGTATTCGCTCCAGGAAAACTGGCCGGATGAAAAACCGCCGGTGCGCCATCCGAAGCGGACCATCTGTTGAGGGGACGGAACCGGTAGTGGACGGAGTGCCACCGAGCCGTAGATTGTGAATACCACAGTGGTGATGCCGATTCCGAGCGCGAGTGTGGCGACGGCGACCGCGGTAAACCCGGGCGTTCTGGCCAGTGTGCGAAAGATGTAACGGAGATCCATCGCGGTCTACAATGCAACGGGTTGGCCGGAGTTAACCTCGCGAATTACGCTGCTCGATCTTCGGCGGGTGTTCTGTTTTGGGAAACGATTATCCAGTTTCGAAGGGTGTCGGGCGATCCGCTGGGATACGCCTTGAAAATACAAAGAGGGCTGCCGGAATTGACAGCCCTCTTTGTGGAACGAAGTCCAATGATGTACTAGACTACATCGACACCCATGCTCTTGCAGGCGCCCTTCACCTGCTCGATTGCGGATTCGATGGTGAAACTATTCAGATCGGGCATTTTGATTTTCGCGATCTCTTCAATTTGTTGCATGGTGATCTTGCCGACCTTATTCTTGTTGGGCTCGGCCGATCCCTTGGCTAGATTCACGGCACGCTTCACCAGAATCGCCACCGGAGGCGTCTTCGTGATAAAGGTGAAGGAGCGGTCCGAGTAGATGGTGATCACGACCGGAATGATTAAACCTTCCTGGTCTTTCGCGGAGGTCTTCGCATTGAATGCTTTGCAGAACTCCATGATATTGACGCCTTGCGGACCGAGCGCCGTACCGACTGGCGGAGCAGGTGTCGCCTTTCCGGCTGGTATCTGCAGCTTAACTTGCCCTGTGACTTTCTTTGCCATTTCCTAAATCCTTGCTACTTGCTTTCCCGCTCTAAAGTGTTCAAGTTGTCCAGTTCAGATCTTTTCAACTTGCAGAAAATCTAATTCGACCGGAGTGGAGCGTCCGAAGATCGTAACCATAACGCGCAGAGTGTTGCGCTCACTATTGATCTCGTCCACCTTGCCGGAAAAGTTCGTGAATGGTCCATCAACGATTTTCACGTTTTCATTCTTCTCGAAGGTCATCTTCGGACGCGGACGTTCGGCGCTCGAAGCCTGACGATAAAGAACTGCGTTCACTTCATCGGCGGTCAGCGGCACCGGCTTGGTTCCGCCTCCCACGAATCCAGTTACGCGCGGGGTGGATTTGACGGCGTGCCACAACTCGTCGTCCATTTCCATTTCCACCAGCACGTAGCCGGGATATAACAACCGCTTACTGGTGACCTTCTTGCCGTTGCGTAGCTCCACCACTTCTTCGGTAGGGATGAGGATTTGACCGAGGCGTTCGGCAAAGCCGAAGGCTTGAGAGCGGCTCTTCAGCGATTCGGCAACCTTCTGTTCGAAGCCAGAATAAGCGTGGATGATGTACCAGTGCTTGGCTGGTCCCGCAGGTTCATCGGGCGGAGCGGCAGGAGCCTCTGCTTCAACCGCGTGCTCTTCTTCAACTTCGTGCGCTGTGCCGTGGACGCCGTCGTCCACATCAATGTTGGTATCCTCGGATTCGTCGGTGTGAATCTCTTCCGCTGAAACGCCCGGATCGACCTCCAGGTCGTCCTCGTCTCCATAAGCGGCATCGGAGGAGATTTGATCGTCCGGGAACTGCTCGTCATGCGGCTCGCCGGACGACTGCGCCGCACCTTCGTGGTGGAACTTCTCCTCTGCCATGGACCTACGTTGTCACCTAACCTAAACTGTATCGACTGAATCTATTTGAACGAATTGAGAATCTTGTCTACGGCGGATTGCACAAAAAAATCAACGACCGCGAAGTAAGCGGAAAACAGAAATACCGCTGCAATCACTACGGCGGTGGTCGCCCGCACTTGCGGCCAAGTCGGCCAGGAGACGCGGCGCATCTCACCTTTGACTTCTTCGAAGTACGACCGTGTCTGCTCCGGCCAACTGGCGGCTTTAGTTAATTCCATACGCTATTGAGAATCTCAAACCTTAATTTGGGGATCACGCCATATGGGAGTGATCTTTGGCAGGGGCAGAGGGATTCGAACCCCCAAAGGCGGTTTTGGAGACCGCTGGTTTACCGTTAGCCTATGCCCCTGTTCGGCTTCCTACCAGCCTAGCAGAATCTATTTCGTTTCCCGATGCTGCTGATGTTTGCGGCAATAGGGGCAGAACTTTTTAAGCTCCAGTCGCTCGGTCGTGGTCCTTTTGTTCTTCGTCTTACTGTAGTTGCGGTTTTTGCATTCACCGCACTGAAACTGAATGATTTCGCGGGCCATTTATTA
>JALYVD010000413.1 GCA_030853405.1 Acidobacteriota bacterium
CGCCGCACAAAAGCGAAATATCCGGAACAGTCCGCATCTTCGATCCGGTCTTGACTAGCCGCTGATACGCGGGCTTCTGGAAGACAACACTCTTCCCGCCGCCAGGTCCGAAATAACCGCCAGCCACCAGGTTTCCAGTGCCGTAGGGATCCTCGGGAAGCATCGGATCGGCGAATGCCGATTCACGCAGATAAGCGGAGTCGCGATTTTCTGCGTTACTCGTCGTCTTAAGAACGGCCGTTCCTCCGACCGCTGTGACGTTCGGATCGGAAGCGGGGGTCTCTATTCCGAGTTCGAAGTTGCCGACGACTACCGGCGGATTTGGCGGAGTTGGGGGAGGAGTCGTGAAGTAGGCGAGCGGCGGCAGACCCAAGGCCCCACTATCACCGGAACTTGCAACAAACGTAATCCCTTGTGCATTGCCTTGTTGGAAAAGTTGGTTAAACACGCGAAGTACCCCGGTTTTATCCACGCCGCCGTTGTAAGCGGCGGTATAGAGCCCTTCCGGACCGCCAAAAGACGAACTCACGATGTCTGCCCTGTTTTCTTCAACGATGTCCAGGTAAGCTCCCAGAATGGAGTCATCACCGAGATCGGGGATATTGTAGAGCATGAGTTGTGCGCCGGGAGCCATGCCGCCTGCCTGCTCAAGATCCAGCTCCACTTCCAGTGAACCGGGATTTTTGGCCGCATCGAAAGTAGCGCCGCGCAATACCCGTCTTCTTACGATCGTTGGCGGCGTCAGCTTCTCGTGAGCGAAGTAGGCTGCTATGTCGCTGTCCTGGAAATCCGATGACATGACGATTGCGATCGTGCGCCCTTGGCCCGTTAACGCTTCGTAAGAGGGAAACTCGTACGCTTGTTTCAGATCGTCGAACCAGTAAGGACCGAAGGGAGAATAGCGACTATCGGGGAGTTTTCCAAGGTTTTGCGAGTTTACCTGTTTGCGAATAATCGGCGTAAAGTGTAAAATCTGGGCTCCCGCCGCACTGAGCGCGGAAGGTAACGTCACGGGTTCGGAGGTCGTCAGCCTCTCAGCGCCGGACAAAGTTTTAGCCGTCCACAGCGAGGCCGAGAAGGTGCTTTCGACCGAACTAATCTTTCCTACTACGTGAACGCCTTGACTGTGCGCCTTCGTTACGGTGAAGCCGTACCCCTGGAGAACACTGGTAATCTGATCGATCTGTTTCTGCGAAGGCCCGAAGTTCTTTTGAAAGTCTTGCGGCGTGAGCCATTTGTGGTAAGAATTCGATCCCGGCGTTTGTTGTGAAACCAACAGTTGCTTGAGCGCATCCGTGTTCTGCAGCGGTAGATAGACTTCGAACGCGACATCCTGGTCGCCTGGTGCGCGCTGGATCGGATTCAACTTCTGCAGGGCACTTGCGCCGCTCGCGAAAGCCAATGCAAATAGCGCGGTAAATAGCGCTCGTGTAGTTCGGCCGAAATAATACATACTCCTCCTGTAGGTCGTATTCGTCCTGAATGAAAGCCCATTTAAAGAGAAATAAGGCTTCACTGATGGCATCAGCCTACCACAAGGGAATGGATTTCCAAGGCGATAAACAAAAGTGGCCGGATAAGCGCTAAAGCTGTCCGGCCACGTCCGACTGATATGTTGAAAATTATTTATGCGCCGACGGGAGTTTCCTGCGGAACGCCGGTTTCTTTTCTCTTTTTGAGGAAAGGCATCATGGAGCGAAGTTCCGCACCGACCTTTTCGATCGGCTGGTCCTTGGCCGCCTCACGCATGGCGAGAAACTTCTTGCGCCCGTCGCGGTTCTCTTGAAGCCAGGTGCGGGCGAATTCACCGGACTGGATTTCCTTCAGGATCTTCTTCATCTCCGCGCGCGTTTGGTCGTTAACGATGCGAGGTCCGCGCGTGTAATCGCCATACTCGGCGGTATCGGAAATGGAATACCGCATGTAACCGAGACCGCCTTCATAAATAAGATCGACAATCAATTTCAATTCGTGAAGGCATTCGAAATAGGCGATCTCAGGGGCATAACCCGCTTCGGTAAGCGTCTCAAAACCAGCGCGAATCAGTTCGGCGGCCCCACCGCAAAGTACCGCCTGTTCGCCGAAGAGATCGCTCTCGGTCTCTTCTTTGAAAGTTGTTTCAATCACACCGGCACGCAGCGATCCGAGGGCCTTCGCGTACGCAAGCGCATTTTCGAGAGCCTTGCCCGACGCATCTTGCGCGACGGCAACCAAAGCGGGAACACCCGAACCCTCCGTGAAAATTTCACGAACGCGATGGCCAGGAGCCTTGGGCGCAACCATCGAGACATCTACATCGGCGGGAGGCTTAATCTCGTTGAAGTGAATGTTGAAGCCATGCGCAAACATCAGGGTCTTGCCCTTAGTCATGTGAGGCGCGATTTCATTGCGGTAAATTTCGCCTTGCAGATGATCCGGCACTAAGACCATGATCACGTCGGCTTCTTTGGCTGCTTCCGAGACATTGAGCACGCGAAGTCCCGCGGCCTCGGCCTTCGCCCGGCTTTTACTGGTGGGCGGCAATCCGACAACAACATTCAGGCCTGAATCGCGCAGATTCAGTGCGTGTGCGTGTCCCTGGCTTCCGTATCCAATGATTGCAATCGTCTTGCCTTCAAGCGGAGCAATCGTTCCGTCATACTCGTAATATCGTTTCGGCATACCTGTCCTTACTTGCTGTGATTTCTTGTTGTTGCGAGCCTATTCGGCTTCCTGCAGTTCGAGAACTTCCTCGATTGCCGCGCCTCGTGGTACGGGCGGCGACAACCGTAGCTTTCTGTTTTCAAGAGACATGGAGACAATCCCGGATCGGGTCACCTCAATGTCTCCGTAGACCTTCATGACGTCTATGAATTCGTCCAGCTTTTCGGGATCGCCTGTCGCCTCCAGAGCAAAGCCTTCGGTGGTGGAATCGACTACGCGAGCCTGGAAGATCTCGGCTTCCTTCAATACCGATGTGCGGTTCTGCTGTGTGGTTCGCACCCGAATCAGAACCAGTTCGCGGTTAACGGCGGGTCCTTCCGTGGCATCGGTGGCCTGAAGCACATTGATCAGCTTATTCATTTGCTTGATCACCTGCGTCCTGATGTTCGGATCGACATCGACCGTGATGGTCATCCGCGAAAGCGATGGATCTAGCGTCCTCGCGACCGTGAGGCTTTCGATGTTATAGCCGCGCTGCCCGAGCAGTCCGGTCACACGCATCAGCGCGCCCGGCTTGTTTTCCAAGAGTACTGAAATGATCTGTTGCACGTGAAATCTCCGTCGCTCCTACGCTTCCACCGGTTGCGGAGAACGCAGCACCATTTCGTTGATTGCGCCTCCGGCCGGGACCATCGGGTAAACGTTTTCAAAAGGCGTCACCTTCACGTTCAAAAGATAAGGCCCCGGTTCGGCGACGGCCTGCTCCAGCGCCTTCGAAAGTTCATCGACCGATTCGACCGTGCGGCCTTTGAATCCGTAAGCGCCAGCCAGTTTTTCTGGATCTGGAAAGGACCCAAGTTCCACCTGGCTCAAACGGTTGTTATAGAACAGCGTTTGCCACTGGCGCACCATGCCCAGATAGCCGTTATTCATCACAATGATCTTGATGGGCAGAGCGTGATTGGCAATAGTGGCAAGTTCCGGAATGGACATCTGGAATCCGCCGTCGCCGACAATCGAAAACACCAGCTTGTCCGGTCTGGCGAATTGCGCGCCAATCGCCGCGGGCAAGCCAAAGCCCATGGAGCCGAGTCCGCCGGAGTTGATCCAGAGCCGCGGCTCATTGAAGCGAATCAATTGCGCGGACCACATTTGATGCTGGCCCACATCGCTTGTAACGATCGCCTGTCCACCCGAAAGCCGGTCGATTTCCGCCATTAGATGCTGCGGCTTAATCTCGGTCTCGGATTTTTCGGCGACCAGCGGATGCTCGGCCTTCCATTCGCGGATTTGTTTCCACCAGGCCTGGCGCGCAGCCGAGTTCTTCGACTTCATGCTGGGCGCAAGGTCGTTCAACTCCGCTGCCAATTTCGGAATCACGCGTTTCACATCGCCCACAATCGGCAGATCGGCATTGCGAATCTTGCTGATCTCAGCGGGATCGATATCCACATGAATCACCTTGGCGTGCGGCGCGAAAGCGGCTAATCGTCCAGTTACACGATCATCGAAGCGAACCCCGAGCGCGATGATCAAGTCGGTGTTATACATGCCCATGTTGGCGGCATAGCTGCCGTGCATACCGGGCATGCTGATGAAATTGGGATGTTCAGCGGGTAGACCGCCGAGGCCCATCAATGTGCAGACAGCGGGAACATCCAGAGCTTCGACAAAAGCCCGCAGTTCCGCGCTGGCATTTGCGGCGATGATTCCACCACCCGCGTAAACGAAAGGCCGTTCCGCTTCCCACATCATCTGCGCGGCACGGCGAATCTGACCACTGTGCCCCTCGCTATAGACTTTGTAGCCGGGCAGATGAATCTCGGTCACGGGCTCGTAGTGCGCCTGCCCTTGGAATGCGTCTTTAGTGATATCGACCAGCACTGGACCGGGCCGTCCCGAAGCGGCGATGTAAAACGCTTCGTGGACCACTTGCGGAAGGTCTTTGATGTCTTTGACTAGGAAATTATGTTTGGTGCACGACCGCGTGATGCCGAACGTGTCGGCTTCCTGAAAGGCATCGGTACCCATCAATTTGCTAGAGACCTGGCCGGTCAAGGCAACGATCGGAATCGAATCCATCAGGGCATCGACGAGACCGGTTACGAGATTGGTCGCGCCGGGGCCGGACGTCGCACAACAAACGCCAACCTTGCCGGTCGCCCGAGCATAACCCTGCGCCGAAAAGGCAGCGTTCTGTTCATGGCGCACCAGGATGTGCTTGATGGGGTGATCGTACAGCGCGTCATATAACGGAATAGTGACGCCGCCGGGATAGCCAAAGATGATATCTACGTTCTCGCGGACCAGGCAATTAAGCAGGATCTTCGCGCCTGACAAAAGGTTCGACGACATGGCTTTTGAACGGACTCCCTCAACGATAGCTTATTGATTTAGACAGCTTCTTGATCTACACGGCTCGTTGGTTTAACACCGGCCGCAAAATGAAAAGGGCCACCCGGCTGGTTTGATCACCGCCTGGTGGCCCTCGATTTCTGCTCGTGAGCGCGGGTCAGGCGGTGCTGGTTACAGCTACCACTACGACGGGCGCAACGACTATGTAGAGCCGATTCATATCACGAATACAGTGGCTGCCGTAACCCGGTAAGGCGCTGGCAGCTTGCTGTATGAAACCAGCGTAACCTAGAAGCGCCGCTTATGCAAGAGAATGTTTGTATAAAAAAGGTAAATGGGTCAGCGACCGAATACGAAAGTGGCGCTGCCTCCCACGCTGTTCCAGTGCTTCTTGCCTTCGCCCATATTATCGAAGTAGCGGCTTACGGTTCCGAGCCAAAGGCGATGATTGTGGTCCACGGCTACCCTTGCGCCCGCCGCGCCCTGCATAAGCCATTGGTCATCAAGAGACGTAGCGCTGGCGATACCTGTGATCTCGAACTGCTTCGTCGGGTCTCCAGGCATCTATGCCGCCGATTTGAGCAAACATTTCGGCCCGGTCCTGGCAGAGTTTTAGAGTGGCGCCGCCTCCGAATGGCGGAATGGTGTATTTCGCGCGGTCCATCATGGGCCTCGGGACACAAAGCGGGCACTCGAGCCCGTGCGCGGTGAACGAATCATAAGAGAGCCGGGAGGACGATTCGAATCCCTGACCAGTAGGGCGGAGATCGTAGCCAAAGGAATAGATCGTGAGATTCTTCAAGAACGGACGGGGTTCCGGCGGCTTGGACGGTTCAGAATATTGAGCCGATTTGAAAGTGGGTACTGCGACGCTCGTTCCGACAGTTGGTATTTTGGCTTCCGGGCTAGCACCGACGGTACCAGGTTCCACCCGGTTTTGAGCAAACGCGCTGGCAACGGCGCACACGACACTCAAGATGAGAGCGAACGATCGCTGCATGAGTCGAGGACGGCAAATGGGCCGGTTGGGTTACGTCGGCGATGTGTCCGTGAGTTAAGCGACTTCGGCGCGGCGCCTCTCCAGTCGATCTCGTTGCCGTTTTCGTCAAAGCAGTGGCGAAGAGGTCGGGCTTGATGTCGATGTCGCGGACCTCGAAGCCTAGTTGTCCAATTCGCCAACAACCAAGAAAGCGTCTGGCTGGCTTCGTTCCTCTGAGCGCCAGAGCGGAACTAGTTTCGGAATTCGATTCGCCAATCTATCGGGGTACTCTGGCCCTCAAAACTGAGCGTTAACAAATTTCCCTTGATGCGGCGGGTCATCGGAATCTCGCGAACAGCCTTTGAGGAAGCACGGATCTCTCCAAGCTTTGCCGGTTCAGGAAGATAAATCCAAAGCTTGTATGTGTCCGAAGGAACGGCTTGCGAAATTCCGGAGAGCATATGCTTTGCGCTATCCCACGATAGACTCGATACGGAAAACGCTCCCGTGATGTGCCGGGATGTGCCTAAGAATTGCGGCCTGTTCAATGCCGGACAGATAAATAGCACTCGAGTATCGTGCGGCGAGACGTTTACACTTATTCGATTTTTGTAAACACCAAGCAGCTTCTCATTCCAAAAATCGAAGGCGACGTAAGACCGTGTAGAATCCAGACCTAACTCATCGCCGAACACGATGTCCCGCGTGAGCGGCTGCGAGCGCCAGTTCGTAACGGCAGTAACATCATAGGCGCTTGATTCCGAATTCACCTTCAAGTCGAGCACTTCAGGATAGTTATGAATATAACTGTCGGATTGTACGTGTTTGAATGTGGCCCAATCGATGTCTGTGCCACGGCTAAACAGATCCATTGGCAGAATCGGCTGCGTGGGCATGGTCTTTTTTAGCAGTTCAAGACGGTCCGGCGGTAGTTCCGTCATAACGCTTGCCAGCGGATAGGCAACGCCGGTAAGTGCGATGTAGGTGACCAGCGTTCGCGCTTCGGCATCGGTGACGCCGATCCCGGTCGGCGAATCCTCGCGTTCGCGTTCGGTCTCGATTACCTGTGGCGGTCTCTTCTTGGCCGCTTCCGCGACTGTCATGGGCTTGCCGAGTTCAAGACCCTCGCCCGACATCACATAGACGGCAAGGTGATTCAGGAATGCGTTTGCGGTGATGGAGCTAAACAGCGGATACATACCCTGCCAGTTCGCGTAAAGGTCCTGACCATTGAAATAGGAATCTACATAGCCGATCCCGTTCAAGGGCGATCCCGCCGGGCAGACCTCAAGGAAGCGATCAGGACCAATCGTGTCACGGATGATACGCAACCGATCCCGGTAATTCGCGAGCAGATCGGCATTAGGGTTATAAAGCTTTGTCCGGTCAACCGCCGGGACGTATTTGGCGAACGCGTGTTCGCCATCGAACTTATAGTAATCGAAACCCCAATTATCTAGCGTTGTGAACAAGTGCTTTTCAAAAGCGAGCACTTGCGGATTGGTTGAGTCGAGAGTAGGTGTTGCGTAATCGAGAAGGATCTTGCCTTGCCGGTCGCGAACGTACCAGTCCGGATGCGTCTGCACCGCGCCCGCATAGGCGTTGGGCACCAGCCACAAGCCCGCGCGTAGCCCTTTGGATTTGATGTACGCGGTCAGCCATTGCGGCCCGTGCGGAAATCTTATCGGACTCCAACCCTCGATCCAACTATGCTGCCCGTGACTGCCGCGATCATACCCGTCGTCGAGTTGAACGTACTGAAACCCATACGGTTTCAGGTGGGCCGCAAGCCAGTCCGCGTTACTGACCACATCTCTCTCTGTAACCGCCGCATAGTAACTCGTCCAACTCGACCAAACCATGGGCGCGGTTTTGAAGACGCTGTCGTCGAACGGGACATAGAAAGGTAATCCCAGCGACTTAGTGTAGTAATCCGGAATCACGCGAATCAGCGAGTTACCCGGAACTGGCATAGATATATCGAGCGTGTCTGGACTGTTTGCGCTGCGCTCCATCAGAGTCCCCTGTGCGAACTGGATGGCCGTGTCGCTCTTTCGATCGAAGAGGCTGTGGAATTGTGAGCCGGAAACCAGACCGAGTGAGAAGTACATCGTGTCGGGGTTCGTGCGCGGCAAATACGAGTGATTAGCCGTCATGGGGGAACCATAGCCCTGCTTTATTTCGTCCGTGCCCGTCCACTCGACGGGAAACCCTGCTTGGTCCACTAAGCGAACGGCAATCCGGCTGGCTGATGCTGGAGCCGTTGCCCTGAGCAAGCTGTGAGATGAGGTCGTCGAGATTAGCACTGTGTTCCCGGTTAGACGGAAGCGCCACGATCCCGCAGGAGCCGCTACCTTCACCTCTAATTCATTTCCCGCCGTGGTTCGCGCAGACCAATGGTGAGCAATCTCGACGCCGTTCACACCTCGGACCGCGAGATGAGCCGAGCCCAGGATAATTCCAAGTCGTTCGTGCGCAATGGTGAGAAGTCCCGCATCTCCGTCGGCAGTGACTTGCCAGCCGTCGCTTGCTATCGATACTGAACCTTCCGGAAACGCGAGTCGTGGCAGGAGTGTCAGGATAAACAGCGAAGTTGCGAAGACACGAATTTGCATAGATCTTCTGAATCGCCTCATTGGCAACAGTAGCGCGCGAGTCGGTTTGCTACAACAAAATCATGCTACGCGCGTCTAATAAACTTCTGTCGAGCTAAGAGCTTCACACCTTTTGTTTCAGTACACTGTCGGATTGTAGAGTGTACCCATGAATCCAACCTTCCCCGGTTCCCCTCGAACTGTTAGCGCTGGCTTGTTAGTCGCCACTTACGAGCAGGGCAGCGTCCGGAACATACGCCTTGGCTCCCGCGAAGTGCTGCGACGAGTCTATTTTGCCGTTCGCGACCAGGACTGGAATACTGTTCCAGCGAAGATAACCCACGAAGAGATCGTTGCCTCTGAAAACGGCTTCGATATCCGCCTATCCGTTGAGCACTCCGCTCAGGATATCGATTTCCGCTGGATTGGAGTCATTTCAGGCACGGTCGAACACGGTATTCGTTTCAGCGTCGAGGGCGAGGTGAAGACCGAATTTCTTCGTAATCGCATTGGCCTGTGCATTCTTCATCCTCTGGAATTTTGCGCGAATCAAACCTGCCAAGTTGAACATGCGGACGGTACGCTTGAGTCGAGCCGTTTCCCGGATTCCGTCTCTCCTCACCAGCCCTTCCTCAACGTGCGGGCCATCTCGCATCAGCCGTATCCCGGGGTCTCTGTAGAAGTCCGCATGACGGGCGATGTGTTCGAGACGGAAGATCAAAGAAACTGGAGCGACGGCTCCTTTAAGACTTATTCGACGCCGCTTGCGCTTCCTTATCCGACGCTGGTCCATCCCGGTGATCAAGTGAATCAGCGGGTAGAGGTGACGGTTCGTGGTAATCTGCCGCCGACCGCCGTCGCGCCTCGAGACTCCATCGAAATTACTCTCGATCGCGAGAATCCCAAACCCGTCGGCGCCATTGGCGCCGTTTGGGATCGTCTTGCGAAACCCGATTCACTAGCACACCTCAGAGTCGATGTAATTTTGTCTGATGACAGTTGGGCTGATACTCTACAGGCTGCCGCCGGTCGCGGGATTCCTCTGGAAATAGCGATATTCCCGTCGGATGCCAGTCGCGACCTCCCGGCACTACATTCAGCCATCCGACGGCTCCGGTCGAATATTGCACGATTGATGATCTTCCTGAAACACGATACGCCCTCTCAACCGGACGCCGTTGCGATAGCGCGTGAACTGTTCAAAGGCGTTGCAATTGGCGGCGGATCGCACACCAACTTCGCGGAACTCAACCGCAACCGCGACCTCGTTGAGCCGCTCGACTTTGTGACCTGGCCCATCCCTCGCGTTCACGCCACTGATGACGACACCATGATCGAAAACCTCGAAGGGCAAAGCCCCGCTGTATCAACCGCGCGTGGGTTCTCGGGTGACCGGCCGCTTTCAATCTCTCCCGTGCTGGTACCAGAATTTCCCGCTTCCTCCGGCTGGATCGCGGTCAGTTTGAAACATCTGCTTACGGCGGGCATTTCTTCGGTCACCTATCAAACAAGCGACCCTATTTTGACTCAGATCTGTGAATTCCACGCGGCTGCCGCCATCCCGTCACGCTCTTCGAGTCCGCTGATCGCGGATGCACTCGTGCTGCGCAACTCCGTCGGCGAGACCGCTTGGATCGCTAACTTTCATCCCGAGCCACAGACCCTTCGCATGGGCGGCCAGACATTGACGGTAGGGGCATACGATGTCCGCCGCATCGAACTGGGTCGGGCTCGCTGGCCTTAATATGTCTACTGTTCGCGAATTTTCAAAACACGGTCCGCCGCTATGTCTTTGAGGATTTGCTTATGACGGCTTGGCCAGAAAATAGTGATTGCATCGGCTTTGCTGGCGCTTCCTAGGCCGAAATGAATGCGGCGATCGCTCGAGCATCCGTATCCAACGCTGGTGGTCGCGTGGTTGTACTGAATGCGCCCTCCAGCGCGTAGTTCGATTTTCGCGCCGAGTCCATCGCGGTTACTTCTTGTTCCCTGGAGATCGAGCAGAAGCCAGTGGTTCCGGTTGGCGGTGGTGTTCAACAAGAGTTCGGCAGGTCCATTCAAAACGCTGGTTACAACGTCAATCCTGCCGTCCCCGTTTAGATCCGCGAATGCAGCGCAGCGGGGTGCGCCCATGCAGTCCCGGCGCTCACATTCCCGAAATGGGAGTTTCCCAAATTCCGCAGAACCAGGTCGGGCAGCAGGTAGGGAAGGCCATCGATCTGTTCCGAGTTGTCGAGAATTGCGGAGTTGGCCGTGAATAAGTCCTTCCAGCCGTCATTATCGAAGTCGAAGATGCCGTTGCTCCAGCCGGTAAGCCGCCCTGTAGCTGCCGCGACCCCGCTCGAACTGGTGATATCGTTGAAGCCATCCCCGGCATTTCGAAATAGTGGAAAGGTGTCGTTTGTCATGCCAGTTACGAAGATGTCTGGTTTGCCGTCGTTGTCGATATCCCGGAAGTCAGCGCCCATTCCGGCAATAGATTTCCCATTCTCGTTGTAAGCGATTCCATTGACAACTCCAGCCTCTTCAAAAGTCCCATTTCCTTTGTTGTGAAAGAGAAAGTTACGGTACGTATCGTTTGAGACGAATACGTCCTCATAGCCATCACCGTCGTAATCGGCGAACGCTACACCCATTCCCTTTCCGATGTATTTCGCGATGCCGGAACTCTCGGACACATCGGTGAAGGTCCCATCGCCGTTGTTGCGGAATAACATGTTGGGTTGTCCTGCGTAGCTATCGGGCGAACAGTAAGCGCGAATGTTGCGGTTGTTGCAAACCGCTTCATGCTCGATGGACCATTGGAGATAGTTCACGACAAAGAGATCCAGCAATCCATCGTTGTTGTAGTCAAACCACCCCGCGCCAACTGCCAGTGGTTTCTTGCCCGATTTGGGAAAAACGCCGCTCAGTCCGGCTTTGGCGGTGACATCGGTAAACGTCCCGTCGCCGTTATTATGGAGAAGCTGATTTTGCGTAACGCCGGCGATGTAAATGTCCTCGAATCCGTCGTTGTCGTAGTCTCCGACGGCTACGCCCATCCCGTAGCCGCTACCCTTGACACCGGCGGCCTCAGTAACGTCCGTGAACTTCCCATTTCCATCGTTACGATACAGTCTGTTCCAGTACTTCGGGTCCGACTTGTCCATGCCGGGAAGCCGGGCGCCGTTCAGAAAATAGATGTCAGGGCGGCCGTTGTTGTCGTAGTCGAATACCGCGACACCGCCGATCATCGTCTCTATCTGATGCTTCTCGGGCGTCGCGGAATTATCCAGGATGAACCGAATGCCCGCCTCTTTTGCGACGTCTTTAAATGAGATCCGCGCAATCACCGGCACAGCGGCGGAGAGGAACAGAATCGCCGAAATAAAAGATCCAAGTATCCAAACGGCTCCGCGCAAATTACCTAAGCACCTCTGCTCAGTACAACACGAAGGACTCAAGTTCCGCTCGTATTATCTTTTGAATGGGGCTGTGATCGCGAGCCGACGAAGTTCGTGATCGCAGCGTACGTTCAATTATGCGCGCCCTGGCTTCAATAACGTTTTTATTTGCGATCGCGGCTATTTTCTACGGCGCCGAAGAGAATACCATCCGGTTCCAGGACATCACACAACATAGCGGGCTTGAATTCACGACCCAGAACAGTCCCACTCCCAGCAAAAATCAAATTGAGACGATGGTGGCGGGCGTCGGGTTGATCGATTACGACCAGGACGGCTACCCGGACATCTATCTAGTGAACGGGGCTGTCATTCCATCGCTTCAGAAGGCATCTCCGCTCTACTCGAATCGGCTGTTCCACAACAATCGCGACCGAACGTTTACCGATGTAACCGCGAAGGCAGGCGTCGCAGGCACGGGCTATGGAATGGGCGTCGCCATAGGCGATTACGACAACGATGGTTATCCCGACATCTTTGTCGCGAACGTGACCGGCAATGAGTTATTTCATAACAGCGGAGATGGCACGTTCACCGATGTAACCGAGCACGCAGGACTGAAGGGCGCCGAATATCACGGCGAGAAGATGTGGTCCACAGGGGGCGGCTGGTTCGATTACAACAACGACGGCAGGCTGGATCTATTTGTCGTCAATTATTGCGTCTGGAAACCCGGTGGAGATCCCTATTGCTCTTCTCCCGGCGGAGGGCGATCCTACTGCGATCCGCGGTTCTATCAGCCGTTACATAGTACGCTTTACCGGAATGACGGAAATGGTCACTTCACCGACGTTTCCGAAGAAACGGGGATTGCTCGAAGCTTTGGGCGCGGAATGAGCGTTTCGTTCGCGGACTTCGACGGAGACGGTTACGTGGATGCGTTTGTCGCAAACGATTCGGACGCGAACTTTCTGTTTCACAACATCGGCGGCAAGCGTTTTGAAGAGATCGGTATCGAAGCCGGGGTGGCTTACAACGACAATGGCAAGGCGCTTTCCGGCATGGGTTCCGACTTCCGCGACGTCAATAACGATGGCCGCCCCGACATCTGGTTTACGGCCGTGGAACGCGAGACCTTTCCGCTTTTTCTCAATATGGGAAAGTGGTTCTTTTCCGCCACAACCGTCAGTGGGCTGGAAGGTTATACGGTTGGGATGTCGGGTTGGGGCAACGGCATCGTGGATTTCGATAACGACGGCTGGAAAGATTTGTTTGTCGCCCGATCCAACGTGCTGGACAATATTGCGGACATGCACGATGGCCGCAGCTATCCGGAGCCTAATTCCGTATTCCGAAATCTGGGAAACGGTAAGTTCGAGGATGTGAGTTCCGGGGCCGGAGACGTTGAAGAAGTAGCCGCGCATCGGGGCGTGGCCTTTGGCGATCTGGATAATGATGGACGGATGGACGCGGTTGTGACTGTGTTGGGAGGCAAGACGAAGGTCCTTCGTAATGTATCTTTGAATCAAAACAACTGGCTGGTGCTGCGCCTGGTGGGTACCCGCAGCAACAGAATGGGTTTGGGCGCCCGCATTCGGGTGACGACGCCCGACGGCAAAACACACGCCGATAAGACACAGTGGAACGAGGCGACCACTAGCGTCGGATATGCATCTTCAAGCGATAGCCGCGTACATTTCGGATTGGGCTCATCCCAGTCCGTTCGAGAGATCGAGATCCGTTGGCCAAGCGGGATAAAACAGACCTTACACGACGTACAAGCAAATAAATTTCTAATTGTGAAGGAAGCACCGGAGTGATTGGGTTTGCTTTGCTGCTGATGTTACAGGCCGATCCGGGCCGGTTGCAGTTCGAAGAAGCGAACCGGTTGGCGGAACAGGGGCACTGTGAGCAGGCAGAGCCGATCTACATCGAGTTATCGAAGGAGTACCCGGATAAAGCGGCGATTCCCTTCGCGTTAGGGCAGTGTCAGTTTCGCGATAAAAATTATGTTGCCGCGGCCGAGTCCTTTCAGCGGACTTTGAATATCGATCCGGCGACGACGATGGCGGCGAGCATGCGGGGGGCCGCTCTCGGCATGGACGGAAAGACGGCGGAGGCAGTGGAACAGCTTCGTTCGGCCACTAAACAGGACCCGAAGTTCGCGCCAGCGTTTCGAATGCTGGGCATGTTCGAAGCGGAAAACGGGAACACCGGGCCTGAAGCGCGGGAAGTTCTGGAGAAGGCCGTATCGCTTGACCCAGCGGACGGGCGCGCACACTACTGGCTGGGAGAAGTGCTGCTCGCTGAAAAGGCGTATGAGGCGGCGCTCAAGGAGTTCGCCGCCGCCTTGCACATTGAGCCGCAATCTCCGCAGGCAGTTATGGGAAAGGCTTCGGCGCTGCGGGAAAACGGGCAAGTGGAAGCTGCGCTCGCTGAATTCGCCACAGTGCTGCAACAGAATCCGAATTCCGCGAAGGCCCTGCTAGGGACGGCTCAGTGCCAGTATGACCTGCAGAATTTCCGCGCCGCCACAGAATCGGCGGAGGCTGCCAGGAAGGGCACGATGGATATAGCCGACCGCCGCACCGCGTTGTGGTTATTGGCGCGTTTGTACCGTGTCCAAGATGAGCCGCAAGAGGCCCGACGAGCGGAATCGGAACTTACCGGCATGGAGAGGGAAACGAACGAGAAGCTTGCCCGCTTCAGGTCTCTGCAACAGCGGGCAGCCCAATACCGCGCGGCCGGGGACTTCGTGAAAGTTGCCGAGACGCTTGAAGAAGCCTTGAAGATCGAGGAGCGCCAGGATTCGCTGGTGGTGCTGGGCGACGCTTACCGCAAGCTAGGACGGCCGAAGGACGCAATCGCCTGTTATCTTCGGGCTTTGGAGACAGGGCCGGAACAAGTGGAAATCCGGCAACGGTTGGAAGAGACACAAGCGGCTCTGGCCCAAAGCACACGTTAGCCCAATAGACGAAAGCTATTCCGCGGAATGGGCCGTGACCCATTGTTGCTGCTCTTCCGCCTCGTGCGATCTACCCAAGGCGAAGTAGAGCCTGGCTAGCAGTACATGGGCAGCGCGAATACCGTTGTGATCGTTGCCTTCTCCGGCGATCGCCCGCTGCGCTTCGTCGATAGCTTTCTCGCGCTGACCGGCGCGGGAGAAGAATTTCGCCTTTTCCAGATGAGCCGGGCCGAACTAGGGCGCCCGGGCCAAGAGCTCATCAACGATTTTCTGAGCCTCTGAATCTTTTCCGCGCCGATTCAAGAAATCAACATATTGAAGAGCGGTCGCCGGATCGAATGGAGGCAGCTTCAGATTGATACTGTTCGATTCGCGAAAATCGCCGCCTGCCGCTTCCGCTTGGTCGAGCTTGTCTTCGCAGAGCGCTTTCAACGTATGCATCTGAAGCAGGGCATGTTCGTTCGAGCCGGCTACGGCGAGAGCTTGCCTCTCCTGGTCAACGCAGATACTCTCCCGATTATTGAGATACGCCCATTGCGCGTAGAAGTGGTGCGATTCGGGATCGTGAGGCAACGCTTCCGCGGATTTCTGAAGCAAAGCCCCGGCTTCGGGATTGTCGGAGTTCCCATGGAACAATAATTCGCCCAGGGTACGTTGCAGGATTAGGGAACCAGGGCTGCTCTTCAGGCCCTCGCGCAGAGTCGCTAATGCTTTGCCGGGTTGGTTTGTTTTCGAGTAGCAGTCGGAGAGCAAGCGATAAGCAGAGGATTGAGATGGGGTCTTTCCGGTGAACAACGGCTGCAGCGTTTCAGCGACGGCCGGACAGTCGCCTGCCTGCATCTGAGTAAATCCGCGGGTGAGAATGTCGTTGGAATCCGCTGCCGCTAGAGCGGCGCTCGCCCAGATGAAGAGGATCGGCAAGGCTACGCGGAGGTTCACGGATAATTTGGTGGACGGCATGGGGTTCGAACCCACGACCCCCACGTTGCGAACGTGGTGCTCTCCCAACTGAGCTAGCCGCCCACTAACAAAAAGAAACGCGAAAAGGGAAGCGCCCTTAACGCGTCACGAACTCAATCTTAGCATCCCCGCATGTTAGGATGACTGTTCGCATTCCAGTCCTTTATGGTCCTTTCCGATGTTGACATCCGGCGCTATCTTGAAGCAGGCAAAATCCGCATCTCTCCAGAACTTCCACCCGAACAATTCGGCAGTTGCTCGGTGGATTTTCGCTTAGGTCATGAGTTCAGTATTTTTGAGCACAGCCGCCACGCTTTTATCGACCTGCGTGAGAAAAGCGCCATCCAGGACATCATGCGAACCGTCCACGTGAAAGAAGGCGAGCCCTTCATTCTGCAGCCACGCGAATTCGCGCTCGCGATTACCCAGGAGAGTCTCGAACTGGATGACGACGTCCTCGGCCGGCTGGAAGGCCGTTCGAGCCTCGGCCGCATCGGGATTATCGTGCATGGCACGGCTGGCTTGTTCGATCCCGGTTGGCGCGGCAAGGCGACGCTTGAACTCAGTAATCTGGGCATCATGCCGGTCGCTCTTTATCCGGGGATGCGCATCTGCTCCTTCACATTCGAGCAGCTTTCCTCTCCCGTTTCCATTCCGTATTACAAGAAAATTGGTAATAAATACGCCGGGCAGACGCAGCCCTTGGCGAGCAAGTTGAAGTCCGAGGTCGCCGGTGCCGAAGCGGCTAAGAAGCTAGAGTAGGGCACGTTCAGCGCCCCGAAGACCCAAAACCTCCAATGCCGCGCACGGACTCGGCCAGATCGCCTTCCTCCCACTCGACAGCTTCATATCGCGCCACTACCATTTGCGCGATCCGGTCTCCCGCCTGAATCGGATATTCCGAGCGCCCCAAATTCAGCAGAATGACTTTCAACTCGCCGCGGTAACCGGGATCGATCGTTGCTGGCGCGTTCGGCAACGTAATCGCGTGCTTCAGAGCGAGGCCGCTTCGAGGCCGGATCTGCACCTCGTAGCCGCTGGGAATTTCCAGGGAAAGACCGGTTGCAATGGCCTTTGGAATGCCGGGTTCAAGAACCGCTCCTTCCACCGACCGAATGTCCATACCGGCGTCTTCGTCGGGACCATGGGCGTACTCGGGAAGATGCGCGCCGGCGTGCAATTTCTTGATTCTGATTTTCATGCGAAGTTGTAGGATAGCGACCCGCCTTGTGGCACACTAAACGAATTGCCGGATTCACCTTCAAAACGCGTTCTCACGGTGGCGCCAATGCCACCCGAAAAGCTTGCCTATGCGCTGGCCCGCTATAGCCGGTCGCCCGATTCGATTAAGGATTCCGTCGAATGGGTTCGCACGCACGATTCCGCGAAGTTCCTGGAAAGCTTCTATTTCCAGTACGGTCACGCCTCAATCGCCGACCTTGGTCATCTGGCAGTCTGTTTCGAGGGCGTTTCCGAACTCGCGGTCACCGAAATTGAAGACGAGCAGCTTTGGGATGGGCAGGCTCGCAGTTCTCGGTATCAGGACTTTTCGAAATCCGAGGCGATCATTCCCCCGGAATTGACCCCGGGCGAGGCTTCACTCTACACAAACACTTGCCAGGATTTGCTGACGGCCTATCGCAAGGTTCAGGAACTGGCGGTGTCGCACTTGGAAGCACAGCTTCCTAGGCCGGACGATATGAAACCCGATGCCTACCGCCGCAATTTGGCCGCGCGCGCCTTTGATGTTGCCCGGTACTTGCTTCCGTTCGGCATTCCCACCGGCGCGGGTCAGGTGACCAGTATCCGGACGCTGGAGAAACAGATTCGGCGGCTGAAGGCTTCGGAGTTTCGGGAATTGCGCGAGATCGGCGAAGAACTGGCGCAAGCGTGTGCCGCGCCACCAATTTGCTCGTGGAACGCCGGGAAGGAGACAGAAGCTATTGCGCCCACCCTGGCCCGTCATGCCGATCCACACGAGTACCCGTTACAGTTACGCGCGAACCTTACGGAATGGGCAAAGGATCATTTCCCGGCGGGGGACAAACCTAAATACACTCAGGCCGTTGACCTGCTTCAGCCTGAGGACCACGTGGCGGATATTTGCGCTACGCTGCTGTTTTCCGTGAGCGATCGGCCGTACCGGGAACTTTATGAAGCCGCTCGTTCGTGGCCAGCCGCCCGGAGAGGGGACTTGCTGAATCTGGCGCTCGGACCACGCACTCGCCGGGACGAATTGCCGCGTCAGTTTCGCAGCGCACCCTATGTGTTTGAATTCGTAATTGATATTGGGGCGTATCGCGATTTTCATCGCCATCGACGGTGTCAGCAGTTCCGGCAGCAATATACAAACCAGCTTGGATACGAAACTCCCGAGATGCTTGGGCTGTGTGGGGCGAGCGATGTTTATAATGCGGCACTGGGGCAGGTGGACCGGGCAATAGAGCAGCTTCCGAACCCGGCGGCTCAGTATCTTCTTCCGTTTGCGGCTAGGTCGAGGTTTTTGTTCAAGATGGATTTCGCGGAACTGGAATACATCTCGCGCTTGCGCAGCGGCGTGAAGGGGCACTTCTCTTATCGAAAAGTGGCATGGGAGATGAAACAGG
>JALYVD010000058.1 GCA_030853405.1 Acidobacteriota bacterium
TCGGCCGCCTTGACCAAAAACAGCGTCCTGCCAGGATTCACGAGCAGTTCGACGGAGCAGTTCTGGTAACGAGAGACCTCCCAGTGTCCAGAGATTGAGCATGTGGTCTGAATCTATTGTCAGATGACGCCCAACTCAAGCCGCAACGGCCCGTGATTCACTTGATGCCAGGTATCTGGCAAGCGTAGCCGATATCGGAACTCCCGTTGAAAGCTCGTAGTAGCTGAATGCCGGACAGGGATTTACCTCGAAACAGTAGACTTCGTCATCGGGCGTAATCTTCAGATCGATGCCGGCGAAATCGAGCCCAAGCGACTTTGAAAGCTTGCAACACTTCTCCCGTAGCTCGTCGGAAAGATCGACTTCACGCAACTCGGCGGCTTCCCCGGTTTGTCTGGCCGCATAGCGATAGTCGGTTGCGTCGGAAGCAATTGCGACGGCTAACGCTTTCCCATCTACCGTGTGTACGCGAACATCCGTTCCCGGAACAAAGGCCTGGAATTGCGTAGGACACCAACGGATGTGTTCCAGACGTGGATAATCGGCTTCCTCGAGTTTTTGCACAATAGAGCGGACACTACTGATCGACTTATATATGACGGTTCCGTGCTTCCGATGAAACTCCTTCACCAATTCAGGTTCATTGGTTATTAGCGTCTCCGGAGCTAAGAAACCCTGCGCCTGAATCAACTGAGCTTGGTACGGCTTTGAGAAATTCGATCCTTGCGGCGCGGCGCGATTCACGATTCGTCCTGGCGCAATCTCAAGCCATCTAGTCAGGGCGTCGTGAAACGAACGGCAGTGACGGCGTAATGGCGAATCAGGAGCTTCGTCCATTATCTCGGGCAGGTTCCGGTCATCCATCAGGCGCAGGTAAGCCGCATCAAAGTCTTCCAAGTTGTAGACTTTGCCTGAAAGGGTCAGCTCACCATGCACACCGGCGGAATCGATCTCGTACCAAATGCGGGCGTCCGCGAAGTCGCGTTGGTGAAAGAGTACGAAGGGAATCCCTTCGGATTCGATTTGCTCGCGCACGAGGCGCAGAGGCGTTTCGGAAGCTATGCCACAAAGTAGGATCACAACGCACCTCCGGAAGTGCCGAACGTTTGCAGTAAATGTTCTAAAAGCGGAGTACCGCCAAGCTCCAGAAGTGGCATCATCGACGCTCCCGCGAATACATGAGTGCCTTTGGGCATTGCAGCCAGCGTAATGCCCATCGAATCCATTCCCGCCATTTCGGCCAGGCGAATACAACTGCGCTCAATCTGTTGCGTCACTTCCGCTCCAAACAACTTTCCATTCAACACAATCACGGATTTACCCTGCTGGTCTGAAGGCATTAGTGGTTCGTAGCCACGCCCCTCCGCGTCTTGGCAGCTTTGCCGATACGGAAGCACTGGAAATCCAGTAGCGGCAGCGAGGGCGACCCACTCCGAATTGTGCCGCCAACGGCCGCAGAGGCCTTGTGGCGTAGCGCGGTTCAGGACGCGGCAGGGAAGGGAATGAAGCCAGCTCAAATAGAAGGCTGTCAGTTCCGAGTTCGCGTAATCGCCATCCGCCTTGACCGCATGTTTGATATGTGCCAGGGCGGGAGCGCTGATGCGGTTCAGAACGCCTTTGATATCGGAGCTTGACACCGTATCGCCGGTCGGCAGTGTGATTCGGATCGACGTGCCATCGACGCCGACTCGATGCTCCCAAACTCGGGTGTTGACAAGGCTTTCGGTTGATACGAAATGCAGGGGACGTAAGCCTAGCGTACTGAGGCCCTGATAGGCCCAGCGTGCCGTTCGGTCGTTGTAAGAACTAAAAATACGCCACATAATTTTCCTTCAAAGAACTCAGGAGGCCGCTAATCGTCGGCCTCCTGAGTTTCATGGAGCCTTTTAGGGCTTCTTGCCTTTGTCTGCTTCTTTCGCGGGGGTAGGTTCTGGCTTTCCGGAAGTTGAGGCATCCGCCTGTGCCGGTTCCTTAGTGCCTTCGCCCTTCAAAGCACCCTGACTTAGATCGGGGCGGAGATTCTCTGGGATGAAGTGCATTAGCTGCGCAATGTTCGCTTCAAGCGCTGCCAAACGGGCCTCGGTGGTTGCTTGCAGCGGGTCGCCCGGATCGGGAATGTTGCCGATTTCGATGTACTTGTCCCACTCCTTGTGTTCAATCTTTTCGTACTTGAACTCTTTGTGAGTAGGTTTTTCGAAATACCAAACCTTTTCGACGAACTTTTCGAGGATCTTCGCGGGCTGCAGTTCGGCTGCCTGCGCTTCAGGACCCCCGGAGTAGCCGAGCTCTGCCGCTTGCACGACCTCGACATCTTTGTGAACTTTTTCGAGTTGTTCTAACTTGCCGTGCTCCTTCTCCTTCCCTTCTTTGCCCTAGTGTTTTCGATCTTTGAGCTCTTTGTGTTCCTTTTCGTGTTTTTCTTTTTCAGACTTCTCGTTCTTTTCGTGCTTCTCTAATTTGCCCGATTCCTTGGCGGTCTCTTTGATAATTTGCTTCTCGATCGCTTGTTTGACCGATGGCTTCTCTGTAAAAGATTTCATTTGTGATCTACTCCGATTTGTATTTCGCGGACTTCGGAGCGACCGCGATGGAATCGGTCGGTTGCAACCTTGGGACCTATTTCCAGTCCGGCCCAATGATTCGGCCTAATCGATTGATTGTTAACGCCGCGCTTTTTGAATGATGCTCGAAAAGAAGCCCATTTGAGGAGGTCTATAGCAGGAATACTCTCTTCGACTATCCAATTGGTTACTTACTGAACCGCCTTAACGGTGACTCAGCAATAGGTCCAATACTCATCGCCGGTTATGGCGGATCATCGGACCGGAGGGCTACCTGTTCAAGATCTAGTGTTGCTTCTTTCGCTCGCCTTCGGATAAATCTTCCGTCGGTGCGGCGCCCAACATCTTGTCGTTATGGTCCGGGTAGTCCGTCCGAATTGTGTCACCGGGACGGATTTCCCACCGATAGGTGTTGCCATTTAGCGTGATCGTGCCTCTGACCCAGCACGGCGCCGTGATGTAGGAATCGTGCAACTCGCCCGGCTCGAGTGTGTGCACTTTGGCAAACTTCCTCCGTACCTGGCGTGGCGTCAGCCGATAATCTTTGCACGTCGATGAGGCTGGATCCGACGAGTCGCGTCCCGCGTTGACAACTCTCACATCGGCGTCCGATGGAATTGTGAATTTGCGCGAGTCCGCGATGAGGGCGGAAAACGCCAAAACAATCAGCGCTGCAATCGACAAAGTCCTACCACGCCGCATTCGCCGCCTCACCTTTACCCTTCCGCGAGATCTGTGGGTGACGGTATATATCGACCTGCTTCAGCTTAAGCGCTTCGATCAATCCCGCGAGCAGCCAGCGTAGTGAAGCTTCTTCCTGGTCAGTCAATGGTTCGTAGGTGTTTCCCTGACCGTCCAGGGATTTGCCCACAATTTCGATCCCAATGGCATCCGAGTTATCGGGATATCGGGCCGGGTAGGACTTTTTCCGCTCGTGAACGTCGGATGCGGCTATGTACTTCCGGAAGTGTCCCTTATTTGGGTAACTACTTACCTGACAGACTGAGCTATGCTAGGAGCCTGATGAGGCGCTTGCTCTTTGGGGGCATGTTTCGAGATTTCTGACCAAGATTTCTCAGAAGATTGGCGAAGGCAAGTACACACCGCTGATATGGTCATAGCCGTGCCATCATATAGTCGATGAAGCCTCACGCGGAAATGAACGAAGGCCCGGAAGCGTTCGAGCGGTTCCGGGACGCCGCGAAGAAGATGCTCTCCGTTCCCAAGAGTGCTATCCCAAATCCGTTCAAAAAGCCTAAGCCCAAAAAGCAAATCAAGCGAAAGTGACGAGACGAAAAGCAGCTTAGTAGTCCGGGTCTTCCGGTCTAATTGAGATCTTTCGTTTCCTGTAATCGTAGTCTTGCGTTAAGCGCTGACGTTCAAATGGCCCGTCGTATGGAAAGTCGCGCCGAACTGTCCATTGCTGGCTAAAAAAAGCAATGCGACTTCCCGCCCACCACAATGCGGTCTTTTGGTTTGAATCTTCCCTGGCAAACTGTTCGAGCAACGGACCAGCTTCGGGATGTTCCACCAGTGCGTTAGCGATTTCATCGTGGGTCATGTAATCGCTTGAGTTTTTGGAGTACTGCTCTACTATTTCAGCGATGATTGCAAAGAACCGTTCAAGGGTTCCGCTCCTGCTCTTTCTGGGCAAGAATGACTGGCGCAGCTTGCTGGCCTCCATGCCGCCTTCGGAAACTATCCGTTTGTGGATACGAGCCTTTAGTTCGATATCTCGCTCCAGTTCTTCGCTTCCGTTTGGCCGTTTTAGGCGCAAGCCTTTGCGTGTGGCCTCGATAATCGTGTACTCACTTTTGTTGTCGAAGTAGGTTTTGCCAACCTCGAAGAACGGCGGAGGACCGCTGCGCATCTCCTGAATTTATCACTGCGTCAAGCGCATAATTTGGTGTTGCAAACCGAATCCCCTAGTGTGCTGAGTTAGAAATTCGTTGATAAAGAAATAAGATTCCTTTATTCTGGGGTAGAAGATACTGCCGGAGGCTGCATGCGAACAGGGCGCCCGAAACAACCGCTTACTCTTGACTCGGCTGA
>JALYVD010000446.1 GCA_030853405.1 Acidobacteriota bacterium
CCAGCAGAGCCGCCCTCCGCTTCCTCTGCTATGCTCATCCTCAACCAGAAATTAACCGCTGGCTACTGTTTTTCAGCTAACGGCAACTGTCCCCGAACTCGACTGTCTCATCTCACGACGCAGGCCATGATGCCGCCCCCTTGTGCATCCCCCGCTGGCCCGCGACCCGGTACAGCGGGGCAGTAAAGAGACACCAAAACCCGGGCTTACTTAGCCGAACATAAAAGACGCGTTTACACAAAGTCCTTGACACGTCCACCGCAGTTGTTGCGTCCGTGATTCGAGTCCTCTTATTGCACCGGCTTCAGTTCCTTCTCTAGCTCCATCCTTTCGTTCTTCGGCCCTTCGCTCCACGGGCGTTACTCCGCTTCCTCGCTACTACGGCCTCTGCTGACTTCTCGGCGACTCTCATCACCGAGATCTCCCCAAGGTAACGCGGCGAAGCCGTGTCAGCTTCGCTGCTAAGAACAGAATCTGTCCCCTCGTGCCGCCCGGCTCTACCTGATGCGTCTTGATGACCTTTGGACTTCGCTGTTGCCAGCCAGTTTGTCGCCCGCACCCGGCCTCACTGCCAGTTCGTGTTCCTACGGTCGAGAGTTTGCTACCCGCTTTTTCAGCTTCACCTCGCGGCTTCGCCTTGCGGTTCGCTACGGTTACCGTCATCGGTCCCGGTTGGCTCCTTTCATCCAACAAGATTCTGCCCATGCTGGGCAAACTGGCGCGGACACTCGTGTCGTCTGCGCTTTGAGATGAGCGCTGGATCAGGGTCATCCCGGTCTTCACTGGATCCACTCTACATAGCGTCAACAAGGCAGACGGCAAGACCATCCGCCCCGCCCCTCTACCCGCTCGCGCTGCTACTCGTAACGTAGCGCTTCGATGGGGTCAACACGAGTGGATTTCCAAAGAGCAGAGCTACAGCGAGCAGTGCAGCCAAGCTCAGCACAGCAAGGCAGCCGAGCAGGGTGGACGGATCTGCCGGACTCAGGCCGAACAACAGTCCCTTCATCAGACGCATCGAGCCGAGGGCCAAAGGTACACCGGCGGTTAGCCCGATTGCGACTATCAGCAGACTTTCCCGCAAGAACAGACTCGCCACATCCCTTCGTTGGGCGCCAACCGCTAAGCGGATCCCTATCTCGCGCGTGCGTTGCACGACGGCATACGAAACCACTCCAAAGAGACCGATGGCGGCAAGCAGTGTGGCGAGGGCGGCGAAAAGACCTGACAAGAAATGGAGCACATGTTCCGCAGAGAGGCTCGCATCGATTTGCGCGTCGAGTGTGTGTACTGAGAAGACCGGCATTCGCGGGTCAATTTGGCGAACCAGGTAAAGCAATCCCGAAATTGCCTGCTTGGGATTGTCGCGAACCCGTACCAGCAATTGCAGCCCGGACGACCGACCTTGCTTTTCCGCGAGGTAGACGGTATCCTCCTGCTCCGTCCTGACGCTCTGATCCCGAACATTTGCGACTACGCCAACAATCTCCACATCGCCACCCTGCCGAAAATGTTGGCCGATCGGATTGCGATCTTTAAAATAGTGTTGAATGAAGCGCTGATTTACAATCGCCACTCGCTGCGTTCCGTTCAGATCCCGATCTGTGAAATCGCGGCCCAGGATTCGCCGCTGATTTAGCGTGGCGAAATAGCCAGGGCTGACGAAGCCGAACTGAGGAAGCAGGTCTCCGGACGACGTTCTCGTATAACCGGGCACTTCGATAAGAAAGGTGAGCCCCCCGCTTGTATCGATGGGAGTATCAACCGCCATACTCGCCGCGATGACGTTGGGCAGGGACTTGGCACGATCCAGTAACTCGTCATAGATCCGTGCGGTGTCAACCTGCGAATGGCCGCTTGCCGCCGGATTTATAGACATGGTCACAACTTTGTCAGGCTTGAATCCCAGATCGACAGTTTGCAAACCGCTGAGTGTTCGCGCTAAGAGCCCTGCCGCGAAGAGGACGACCAGCGAAAGGGCAATTTGAGTGGCGATTAGCATTCGGCGGAGAAGCGAGCGATCTACCTGTGCCGGACCTCTGCGATCTTCTTTCAGCACGGGCACAAGCTCGGACCGTGTGGTCTGAAGCGCTGGCGCAAGTCCAAAGACCAACGCGGTGATCAGGGATAGCAATAAGCAGAAGACGAAGACCGTCGAGTCAGGCGAAATGTGCAGCGCCCGTATGGTAGGCTTGCTCTGGTTCAAATATGTCAGCAGTGTGTGCGTGATCCAAATAGAGAGCGTCGCCCCTGCCGCGCCCCCAGCGAGAGCCAGGACCAGACTCTCGATCAATAGATAGCGGACCAGCCGCCATCGAGATCCGCCGAGAGCCATTCGTATGGCGAACTCCTTTTGTTTTGCTGACGCCCGCGCAAGCAATAAGTTCGCCAGGTTCGCGCAGGTGATCAGCAGGACGAGGGCGGCGATGCCCATCAAGACGGAGAGCGGGCGTCCAAAGGTCCAGCGCATTTCGCCAAATCCTTGGCTCGCGTCGGAGAGCCGGACCGTGGATGTGTCGTGATCCGAATTTACTTCTTTGTAGAGAGCCTGTAAGCCATCCTGGGCTTGTGAGCGTGTCAGTCCGGGTTTCAACTGGCCGATCGCGTGCAAGAAGGACAGACCCGACTTCCAGTTGAACCCGTTTCCAACGGCGAACCCAGGCATGAAGTCCCCGACCCTGGTCACTGGAATTTGTATGTCGATGCGGCGCTGTAACTCTGGGCCATGGAAACGCGGTTCGGTGACGCCCAGGATGCGGTAAGGGTGAGCGTCCAACAGGATGGTTCGGCCGATAACATTCGGGTCACGCCCGAATTGGTTCCGCCAAACAGCGTAGCTCAAAACGCAAACGGGATTTGCCACTGCATCGCGGACGTCTTCGTCCGTTATCAAACGTCCCAACGCGGGAGTGACTCTCAGAGTGCGGAAGTACTGTCCGGTGACGAGTTCGCCCATCATCCATTGCGGCGCATCCTCTGCCACAACGCTTATAGCGGTCGGAAAGCGCCCGGCCAGTCCATCAAATACTTTATTACGACTGGCAAGAAGATCCAATGTGTTGAGCGAGATTACGCTCGTTAGCTTTTGCCCTCTACCGAAAATGGCCAGCGAGACCAGGCGCTCCGGTTCTGGAACCGGCAAACGCTTCAGCAGAATCGCGTTCACGAAAGAAAATATCGCCGTGTTTGCACCAATCCCCAGCGCCAGGGAGGCAATCACAACGGCAGTAAAACCGGGACTCTTTCGTAAACTGCGGAGTGCGAACGTTAGATCGCGCCAGATGCTCTCAACGGCGACGATACCTCTTTGTTCCCGGTAGGCTTCCTTCGTCTGTTCGACGCCTCCAAAGTCGCGCTTCGCGGCGAGTCTCGCGTCTTGGGGATTCATACCTCGCTCAATGTAGGCCGCTGCTAAAAATTCAAGATGATCTTCGATCTCTAACCGCAATTCATCCTTGCGGCGGTTAGGACGGGCGGTGTTCCAAATCCGGAGAAAGAGAACTTTCAGTGCGCGCATCGAGTTATTCCGTAGCGGTCAGAAGGCGGTTCATGATGCCGGCAAACTGCTCCCAACTCTCCCGCTCCTGCTGAAGGCGTTTTCCGCCGGCCTTCGTTAAAGAATAAAAACGCGCCTTACGGTTGTTCTCGGAAGTACCCCATTCGGAGCGAATCAATCCGTTCTGCTCGAGTCTCAGCAAGGCCGGATACAATGTTCCTTGATTGAGATGGAGAAGATCCTGGGATATCTGCTGGATTCGCATGGCAATTCCGTAGCCATGCAAAGCGCCCAGAGTATCCAGCGTCTTCAGGACCATCAAATCAAGAGTTCCTTGCAACACATCCGACCTGTTTTCAGCCATGAATTAACCAACTCCTTTTGGCAGTCAACAGAAGCATATGTTTTTTCTTGTTGTTTGTCAACAGGAAGAGTCGGCAAGATCTGGCGTGATGTCATATCTATATGTGCGGTGGTGAACTGAACGAAGTCATCCGCGCCGAAATTTCCGTTCGCGGCTCAGTTTCATTTTGCCGCTTCATGGATCTGGCGCTCTATCACCCGGCGCTCGGCTATTACCGGCGAGGCTCGGACCCGTTCGGGATTCGCGGTGATTTCTATACAGCCGAGCAACTTCCGGCTTTCGGGCAGATACTCGCGATCTATGTTGCCAAATTGAAGAGCACTCTTGAAAAGACTGCAAACTTTGAGATCCTGGAACTCGGCGCGGGACGAGGCGAACTGGCGCAGGCCCTGCGTCCGTGGAACTACCGGGCTTTCGAGTGGAACACTGATCCTCTCCCTGAGTCCATGTCAGGTCTCGTGATCGCAAACGAGTTCTTCGATGCATTGCCGGTTCACCTCCTTTCCAAAACTCAAAGCGGCTGGCGAGAACTCGGCGTGACTTGGGATGGACAGCGGTTTGTTTTCGCTCAAGCGGAAAATCTCTCGTCCGAACTCGCGCGCTTCGCCGAACGAGAAGGCGGAGCGGCGCCGGTCGGCGGTTTGCTCGAAGTGAACCTCGCGATGCGATCTTGGGTTGAACGGGTCGGCAGATTTTTAGTGCGAGGAAGATTGCTCGTGATCGACTATGGATACGCCACGCCGGAACTGGCGCGATTCCCGATGGGGACCTTGATGGCGTACCGGGGACACGCCGCGCACTCCGAAGTATTGGACGCCCCTGGAAAACAGGACATCACAGCGCATGTAAATTTTTCAGTGCTGCGTGCAACCGCCGTGAACAGCGGGTTCAAGATAGTTCGAGAATGTTCTCTGCGGGCCTGGGCTCTCTCGATCTGCGAGACCGGCGAATGGATCGAAAATTGGGAGGCGGCAGACGCGCGGTGGAGATTGCATTGGAAGCAGCTGGTCTTCGGAATGGGAGAAACGTTCCGAGTTCTAGAGCTTGAGAAGGCGGCTACAAAATAAAAACGCCCTCGAGAGACTCGAGGGCGTTTGAAGGTTTGTGTCCGCTTACCGCGGAGTCACCTGCTACTTCTTTTTCTTTGCGGGCGCCTTCTTGGTTGCTTTCTTTGCAGCAGCTTTTGCGGGCGCCTTCTTGGTTGCGTTCTTCATCGATTGATTCTCCCTAACGTAAATTTGCAATCTTATACAGATCGCAGCGTGATTCATATATAAATTTGTTCTGAAGAGAAGTCAAGAGAAAAATATCTTTAAGTCTCGAATGACACACAGCGATACCTCTCAGACACCCCAAAACGTAATTCAAAAATTTGTTTTACCCTTTGAGAAGTGCCGCTCATCGATTTATCAACTCCCTTTCGACTGCCGCCCGGCCGGCGGAAACTTGTCTTCGCGATGACGATTGTATGCGCCATTCTTTCAGGGTGCGCACGGAAACATCATCGAACGGCCGCGGCCCCGAATGCGCCGCAACCGCCCTATTCATCGGCACGCGGACGTATCACCGCACCTCCGTCGGTGGCGATCGGCTACTCCGAAGAAGGCATCGCAAGCTGGTATGGGATTCCCTACAACGGCAGGCAGGCAGCGGACGGAGAGATCTACGATATGGAGACGCTGGTGGCCGCGCATCGCACGATGCCCTTCAACACCTGGCTAAAAATTACTAATCTCGCGAATGAGAAGACCGTGAACGTAAGAGTGATCGACCGGGGACCATTTGTCGAAGGAAGGATGATCGACCTCTCGAAGGCGGCGGCGAGGGAGATCGATTTACTGGGTCCGGGCATCGGGCGCGTGAGGTTGGAAGTAGTGGCAGCACCTGCCGATGTTCCGACGAACGATTTTTATGCGGTGCAAGTGGGCGCGTTCTCAGTAGCGGCCCATGCGGAACAGGTGCGGACGCAGTTTGCGGACCGTTTCGGTACTGCGCAAATCGTTCTGAAGGAGGGCCGGATTCCGTTGTGGCGGGTGCTAGTGGGCAAGGAGGCATCGATTACGGCGGCCCAGCAACTAGCGGGCGTGTTGAGCGGCGAGAACAAAGATGTCTTCATCGTACGGCTGGATCAAACGGTTTTAAATCCCGCGCCGCTTCCGCCGCCTGCGCCGATATTAGCCTCGCCGCAAGTTGAACCCGCGCCGCAATAGGTCAGCGAGATTTTCTTCGGAACTACGGCACTACCTTCCCGAGGACAGACTCACTCTCCGTGATCGCAAGACCCGCCGTGGACAATTCGCCGCTCTCCGGTCTGGTTGGCAACTCGCCCGCCATGAAGCAAGTGGCGCGTCTGGTTTCGCGGATGGCGAGATCCCGGTTTCCAGTGTTGATACTCGGGGAAACGGGTACGGGCAAAGAAGTCGTGGCGCGCGCGATTCATAATCTGGAGCAGCGTGGCCAATTCGTAGTTGTCGATTGCTCTTCGCTGGTGGGTCCTTTGATGGAGAGCGAACTCTTCGGCTATGCGAAGGGCGCATTCACCGGGGCGCACGTTCAGAAGCTTGGGCTTCTGGATGCCGCAAACGGGGGAACGGCATTCCTCGATGAGATTGGAGAGCTGCCCCTCGACATGCAGCAGAAGTTGCTGCGTGTTTTGCAGGAAAAAGAATTTCGCGCCGTTGGAGGCCTCTCACAGCGGTCCTCGAACTTCAGAGTGATCGCGGCGACAAACCGCGACCTGGCGAGCGAAGTGGAGAAGGGCCGGTTCCGGCAGGATCTTTATTATCGTTTGAACGTTATGAAGTTGCGGCTCCCACCCCTGCGCGAACGGCGAGAAGACGTTCCTCTTCTTATTTCGCACTTCCTGGAGCGGCACGGGAACGGGCACCAGGTTCCGACGGATACGATGGAGGCGCTCGTTCAATACGACTGGCCGGGCAACGTTCGAGAACTCGAACACACGGTACAGCAGATGGTCGCGATGAACTCGGGGCAATGGATCTCGAAGGGAGATCTTCCGTCAACGGTCGCGAATCAATCACTAGAGCGTCACCTTCGCATGACGCCCGGACCTGGATCGCCATTTACACAACAGCTCGGAGAATCGGCGAATCAGGTGATTCCATTGGCCGAAGTGGAAAAGCGCGCTATTCTTCATGCCATGGACGTGACGAAAGGCGACCGTACGCTCGCGGCGGCGATGCTCGAAATCGGCCGCACCACGCTTTACCGCAAACTGAAAGATTACGGACTGTAATATTGAGAGCGTGCGAACTGTATTATTGAGAGCGTGCGAATTGCGCTCGACGCGACCTACAGCGTGGATCCACAGCCTTCCGGGATCGCAGTCTATTCACGAGAAATTCTCAACGGGTTAGCGGACGCTCATCCTGAGGATAGTTTTCTTCATTGTTATCGTGCAAAGCAATTTCGCCGAACAGCCGCTCCCGACCAGCCAAATGTCTCGCGACGGTTACTGCTTCCGCCGCTTCCTACCTTTAGAGCCGGCGTTTTTCACGCGCTAAATCAGCGAATCGACCGGCGGCCCGCACGGAGAGTGGTCTGTACCTTTCACGACTTGTTTGTGATGACGGCGGAGTACTCTTCCGCGGATTTTAGAGCGCGATTTACGGAACAGGCGCGCCATGCCGCGTCCCAGGCGGACATGATCATCGCCGTCTCGCAATTCACCGCTACACAAGTAACGGAGTTGCTGGGCGTCGATCAAACACGCATTCGCGTGATCCCGCACGGAGTTACCGTTCAGATTAGCGGCGAAGGGCCACAGCACCGGGAGAAGCTTATCTTGTTTGCCGGGGTCCTGCAGCTTAGAAAGAACATCGGACGCCTGGTGAAAGCGTTCGAACAATTGCCTTTGGACTGGCGGCTTGTACTTGCCGGATCAGCCCGAGGCTACGGAGCCGAAATGATCGTGCAACAGATCGCCGACAGTCCCTGCCGCGAAAGGATTCACGTCACCGGCTATGTTGCTCCGGAGAAACTCGACGAGCTCTATGGCAAGGCGTCGATCTTTGCGTTCCCTTCTTTCGACGAAGGATTTGGTATACCCGTCCTGGAGGCGATGGCTCACGGCGTCCCTGTTGTGACATCGAACCGGTCCGCCTTGGTGGAAGTGGCGGGCGACGCCGCTTTGCTAGTGAATCCCGATGACACAGACGAGATCGCAACCGCGCTTCACCGGTTGATAGACGACCCCGAGTTGGGCCGCAAACTCACACAACTCGGAAAGGCGAGAGCCAAACTCTACACCTGGGAGCGAGCCGTCGCGGAAACCTACCGCGTCTATAAGGAACTCCAGTAGCCGACTACTTCGATTCCTCGTCGATGGAGATTTTCAGCGCACGAAGAAACTTCTGGTCCTGAGACGTCAGCCGTATTTTCCCGGCGGACTCAAAATGCATGGGCGCTTCGGGGCGGTTTTCCATATCCACCATATCGGAATCGTCTTCCGACTCGTCGCGCTTGTTGAACCCTATGGTCGCTTCGAGCACCAAAAAGACATCGTAGCCGGCACTCTTGATCTCGCCGATGGCGCCTGCGATGCGGTCCGACTCGGACAGCGATTCGTTGATCGCATTGCCCAGTTCCTGCATCAGCTCCTTCAGTCTTTCGTCCAAAATTACCCCTTTCCCGGGTACCTTCAGGGTATCACCCAACTCACCGATAGGCAGTCGCCATGAACATTGGATAACGCAAGAAATAAGCACCTAAGCAGTAGTGCGAGGAGCCGGAACTCCTGTTCAATCTATTTGATGCACAAAGGTCTAGGATTTACTCTTTACATCCAGTTCGGAATGGGACTATGAGTACTGCCGCGAGCTTAAACTCTATGTCTGAGAGTTGCTTTGCTCGTACGGTTTGGTTAAATAACGAGCCGCTTCGCCCTGCGCGCCCCCGTAATTGTCGTGGGTCCGAATGGCTTGCTTGTACTCGCTGACTGCGCGATCGCGTTGACCGGTGACATCGAAAATTTTACCCAGGTCCAGGTGGCACCAAACTTCCGTCCACTTCGGCTCGACGTCGCCGTTGATCGCAGCCCTGAATTCATTGGCGGCGGATTGAAAATTGTTCTGCTTGAAGAAAAGCTCGCCGATGCGATAGTGTGCGAGCGAGCTGTTCTTGTTCACTTCAAGCGCCTGCTGATAGGCGCGCAGGGCGTTTGAGAAATCATTCACTTCAACAAACTGATCGCCGCGGCGAATAGCGACGGCAATCTGAATGCTGGGATCGAGCCGCAGCAGAACATGATTCGGATCGATGACCACCTTGCGCGGTTTGCCAAACGTATCGAGGCTGAATTCGGAAGAGGTTCCGGTTACTTCGACGCGCTTGTCCTCGGGATTGCCCTCCGTTTCTATACGAAGATCAACCGGCATACGGAAGGTATCAAGATCCTGGTTGATCTTACCGACAACGCGAAAGCCCTGTTGCGTGCGCAAGACGGTGTACTCGAGCTTGAACTCAGGCGATCCGCTCGATTCGAGCCACTGGATGAAAAA
>JALYVD010000013.1 GCA_030853405.1 Acidobacteriota bacterium
TTCACGGCCGGCTCCGGCGCCCGGCCCTCGGACTCAATGATCTTAAGGATGCGATCTAGCGCGAGCTTTGGGCCCTCCTCCATAAACAGGCGGCGGTCAAGCGGTTTCCAGCCGTGCCGTTCGACGACGTCACGGATTTGCGGGCCTTCGAGGTGAGATTCGGCGCGAACGCGATTGATGTGCTCAACAGCGTTACCGTGCGCGCGGCGCATGAGGGCGAGCGAACTGCAGTCCATGAGCCAGAACCAGAACCCGGCCTCGCGGGCTTCCGCCGCGAGCGACTGCACGGTTTCAGCCGGAAGATACATCAGCAAACCTTCGCTGAGCAGTAACGGATGATGCGCGCCGTGAACAGCATTGGCGAGGACCTGCTGACGCTCCGAGGTGTTGTTGAGGTCTGCACTTTTCCGCTCCAGACGGCAGTGCGGCGGCGTGCTTTCCAGCACGGAATATTTGTAGTCGAGCATCTCTGGGAAGTCAACCTCCGTCCATCGCAGGCGGGCGGGAAGGTCCAAACGCCAAGGCCTAGCGTCCAGCCCGGCGCCGAGATTAAGGACGCTATCGACCCCCTGAACGAGAGCGGCGGCAAGCATCTCGTCGAGCAAGCGCGTGCGCAGGCCTAACCCCAGTTCCATCCACTGGGGAACTGCGACGTTCTTCATGAGGGCCATTCCACGATCACCGGCGAGGCGGGCTGCGAAGGGATCGCAAATGAGGCCGTCGGGGCGTTCCGATTCCAGGGCTCGCGAGGCGGCGACCAGCAGCGCGGTATCGCTGACGTGCTCGATACGGATGTCCATGAATCGAGGTTAGCGCGGGGAATGAGAATGTCTATGGCTTGGCTGTGATGCTGAAGCCGATGCAGCCAATTTGAACGGGGATCGTTGGGCGAGATCGGTTTAGAGCAGGTTCTTGCGCGGCGGTAGCGGCTTCACTCATGGCGAGCCTGAAGGTGGCAACGCTGATAGTCTGCGGGAAATAACGCCTACTGATGGGCATGGTTGATCTGTACTCCAGAGCGGCGCGCCGCTGCTATCCAGGCGACCGGCCCGCTATCACCATTGTTAAACAGGGATGAATTTGGGTGCTTTCTCACTGTAGCCGCGGGCCACTCGCTAGGCTGCGTCGGCCAGCATCTGGACGCTATTGAGCGACCGAATTGAGACGAAATGGCGTAATCAATGTGGAATCCGGACCCATATTGGGTCCGGATTCGTTATGGCAGACCGATCGCGTTTTCACTAGACGGCAATTGCCACGACGCCGAGAATGGTTCCTAGCGTTCCGACAAGAGAGTTGGTTAGATTGACAAGATCCAGGTTTGAACTCGCCTCACCTTTCCCGATAGCTGCTGCACCAATGTTCGCCCAGTTGTCGGCTAGTCGGCCGTCCTGGGAGTCGACTTGCCAGTTATCATCGCGTGAGCCGGATTCGAAGGTGCCAGCAACGTGGCCGGCGTGACTGAACGTATAGACCTGATTTTGTGCATCCTTGATGGCCCAGACCAGAGCGGTGTTGTACTCGGTTGCTCCTGAATCATGAAAGTGACCCGTGAACGTATATGTGCCGTCCTGCCGAACGGTCAGGTGGGATGAGCCGCCCACGGGAACCCCGCCGCCGAAGACGATCGGATCGAAGTTGAAGTCCAGCGAGCCAGGAACGTCGTGAGGAAGTACGAACATGAAGCCTTGAGCCTGGTGTCCACCTCCGGCGGCACAACTACCTTTCTGGGTATATCCGTCATAAAATGCGGCGTGACATTTTTCACAAAAGCGCCATTGATTCTGAGCGGTTCCCGTTGCCGGTATATCGTGAGGAAGTACGAACATAAAGCCTTGAGCCTGGTGTCCGCCACCGGCAGGACAGCTGCCTTTGGGGGTGTATCCGTCATAAAACATGGCGTGACATTTCCCGCAGTAACGCCATTGATCTTGCGCAGTTGGAGTCGGCGGAAGATCGTGGGGAAGAAAAAACATATAGCCTTCGGCCTCGTGGCCACCACCGGCGGCACAACTGCCTTTGGGAGTGTACCCGTCAAAGAACATCACGTGACATTTCTGGCAATAGCGCCAGGCATTTTGCACACCCATAATCGATAACCTCCTTGGGATGGTTCTGACTAATTCAGCAGTCCAGTAGTAGGCAATCTTCCGGCCATCACAGCGCTCGCCATAAGCTATTGAAAGAAGTAGGCAGTTGTTGACTTACTTCGATGGTTAGACGGCGCGAATGAACGCGGAAGGATAACCCATTCACTTTATTGATATCGGAAGGAGGCGGGCTCGTGAGGCAGCATCGAATCCTGCGTCGGCCGATGGGGAAGTTCACGGATCTAAAGACACCGTTTCCACATTGCCTAAATACCCCAAAAGCAGCTGCTGAAGCAGAGGTTCGTGGGGATAAGGATGAACCCGGTACTGCCGGAAGCCTTCGCCCAATGCGATACCCGCTCTCGTTCCGCAAGCGCGTGTCCAGTCTTCCATCTGTTGGATGTAATCCTTCATTCCGTGCTGCTGTTGCAGCCACAGCCCTTGGCTTTGGTGCTTGGCGAGCATCGCTCTTTTCATCTCAAACGTGGACGCGACGTTGGCTGTAAAATCCGGGACGGTGACATGGCCGTTTCGGTCCCGCTGGTCGATAGGGTCCATGAAGTAGAGGTGAGGAATGGCGGGGAGGGCAGGGCTTTCCGCCGGTGTCGTGTAGTTCGGAATAGAGGCCGCGAAGCAGGCGTCGCGAACAAGTTGGCTAGCCGCTTCGTGATCGGACAGATAGTCGCTGGGCGCGGCCGTGAGAACGATCTCGGCGCGGAGTTCGCGGAGTAGGCCGGTTACCGCGCGCCGCGATGGATCGTCGCTGAAGATCGCCATATCGCGAAAACCACCACAGCGGTAACGGCCGCCAATCAGTGCCGCGGATTCGGCTGCTTCGGCTTTCCGGATCGTGGCGATCTCGTTGGGGCCATGAACGGTCGAGCCGCAATCGCCAGCGGTCAAGCTCACGATGACAATCTCGTGTCCAAGCGCGGAGAGCAGTGCCAGCGTACCACCCGCAAGAATTTCGGCATCATCAGGATGAGCGTGGATACTAACGATCCGCATCAAGCGCCCCTGGTCCAACGTTGGCCGTCAAAGCTGTCGGTCTCTTTGCCCCATGTCCCGAACTTAGCAGCCATCTGGCCGCCATCTACAATTAGCGTCGTGCCCGTGATGTACGAGGCCCAATCCGATGCTAAAAACATCACGGCCTGCGCGACCTCTTCCGGCTCGCCGCCGCGCCCGAGGGCGATATGTTTGAAGTACTCCGAGATCACCTTTGTATCCGAAAAACTGGATGCGGTGAGACGGGTGCGGATTAGGCCGGGACAGACCGCGTTGATGCGAATTCCGTAGGGTCCCAACTCATTCGCCGCAGTGTGGAGAATTCCTAGCAGGCCCGCCTTGCTCGCGTTGTAGGCAGCGAGATCCGCTTCGCCGTCGAAGGAGTTCGTCGAGGCGGTTAAAACAATAGAACCCCTACGCGCGTGCTTCATTCGCTGGGCCGCGATTTGCACGGTGTGAAATGCCCCGCTTAGATTTACGGCCAAGGTTCGATTCCAAAGATCCGCCGTGGTGTTGAGCAGTGAGGCGGGCTGAGCGATCCCGGCGTTCGCCACGACGACATCGGGAATGCCTGCCGCGTCGAATGCGCTCTCTAACGATTGGCGATCCGTAATATCGGCGATGCACGCCTGGCATCCGATGGAGTGAGCCGCTTTAGAGGGATTCTCGGATTCCAAATCGAATATCCAAACGGAGCCACCCGCGGCGGCGATGTTTCTGGAGATGGCTAGTCCGATCCCGTTTGCGCCTCCGGTGACTACGATGTTCTTGCCGTTGAAAATCATCGTTCGATATTATCCCCGATTGCCGGGAACGCTTGCTGACGCGCGCGGCTCGGAAACGTGTCCGCGCGCGCCACAACCGTCAGTGCAAAAATACAAGACATATGCGTAATGTCTGGGTCGTAGTCTGTGGTCTGAGCGTCCTGGTTCCGGCGTCTTTTGGTCAACAAAATCCTCCCAGCCGAGGCCGCGATGTCACCAAACTTTATGCCGAGCGCTGTGCCAGTTGCCATGGAGTCGATATGGCGGGCGGCTCGGCTTCCAGCCTGGTAGACGGCGTTTGGCGCTATGGAGGCGACGACGCCAGCGTTGCAAACAGTATTCGCAATGGTCACCCCGAGGCCAGTATGCCAGCAATGCGGCAGGATTTGGACGCTGCCGAGATTCGCGGGCTTCTCATTTATATTCGCGAGCGGGCGGCCGGCTTCGCGACGGCTCATACGAAATATAACGCTCCAGTCCCAGGAGTGAGCCTGCAAAGTGAGAGCAGTTCGTTCAAGCTGGAGCCCGTGATAGAGACCGGGCTGGAAACCCCTTGGGCGATTGCATTTCTGCCGGACGGCCGTATGTTAGTGACCGAACGGCCGGGCCGCTTACGCATTGTTGAGAAGGGACAGTTGCTGCCAGACCCTGTGCGTGGAACTCCCGCCGTGTATGGAGGCGAGGGCGGACTGCTGGATGTGGTGGTGCATCCGGATTACGCGCGCCCGGGCAATGACTGGATTTATCTTTCTTACGGTGACAAGAGTCCGGGCGGCTTGGCGATGACGGCCGTGATTCGAGGCCGCTTGCGGGATGGGGCCTTCGTCGATCAGCAACAAATATTCAAGGCTGACGACGCTCTGTACCGCCCCGGCGGGCAGCGCTTCGGATCGCGTCTTCTATTTGACGGCAAAGGCCATCTTTTCTTCTCGGTGGGTGACCGTGCGTGTCCTGGAGACGAACAAGATCTGTCGCAGCCGAATGGGAAAGTGCATCGCGTCAATGACGATGGCAGCATCCCTAAGGACAACCCATTTGCCGCCCGGCCTGGAGCGATACCCAGCATCTGGACTTACGGCAATCGCAATGCGCAGGGGCTCGCGTTCAGTCCCGTCACAGGGGATTTGTGGGAGGCGGAGCATGGCCCTCGCGGCGGTGATGAAGTTAATATTCTCCATCCCGGCCACGACTACGGTTGGCCGTTTATCACTTACGGCATGAACTACGATGGAACTCCGATCACAGATCACACGGCCCGCAAGGGCATGGATCAACCGGTCACCTATTGGGTTCCTTCCATCGCCACCAGCCCGCTCATCTTCTATACGGGAAACCGGTTCCCGCAGTGGAAGAACAATCTGTTTCTCGGCTCGCTGGCGGGGCAAGAGCTGTTGCGATTGGTAGTCGATGGTGAAAAAGTAACGCACCAGGAGATACTCTTTAGGGGCATCGGCCGGGTACGGGATGTCGTCAATGGGCCGGACGGCTACCTCTATGTTGTGCTGAATCAGCCTGACCGCATCGAGCGGATTGTACCTGCGGATGCCAACTAGATAAATGGCCGGGTTCGCGGCACTGTAGAATCCTCGAATGAGCCTGATCGTGATTCTTGGACAGTTCGATATACATCCCGACGACGTTTCCGCAGCGGCGGAGTTGATGCTGGTGATGATGAACAAGACAATCAAGGAGCAGGGCTGTCATCAATACGCCTATTCGCGCGACCTTTCGAATCCGGATCGTTTTCAATTGAGCGAATTGTGGGAAGATAGCGATGCCTTGGCCGCGCACTTTCGCGCCGATCACATGGCGACGTACCGCGCTGGCATGGCCAAGTTGCGCGTGCAAAGTAGGACCGTAAAGCGATACGAGGTTACGAGCGCCGGGGACCTATAATCACGGGCGAGTCTCACGAACATGGTTGACCGAGGGCGTTCCAAACTGCTCACGCGCCGACGATTCACGGGCGTTTTGGCTGCGCTCGCCGCCGGGGAGTTGCGGGCTGCGGTTCGTGTTCCGGTCGCGCTTCAACTGTTCTCTTTGAGAAAACAATGTGAAGAGGATCTGGAGGGAACGCTTGCCTATGTCCGGGAGATCGGATTCGAGGGAGTTGAGCTTGCGGGCTTTTACGGCAGAACCGCGGCGCAACTTAGGGGCCTGCTCGATAAGAATTCGCTCAAGTGCTGTGGATCTCACACGCCATTACCGCAGTTGACGGGCAGCAATCTGGAAGCGACCGTCGAGTATAGCCGAACGCTGCAGAATCGCAACCTGATCGTCCCTGGACTGCCCAAGGAATATGAGGCGTCCGCGGCGAGTTGGAAAGCAGCCGCGGAGCGTTTGAACGAGATTGCGGAGAAGCTTGGACCGGTGGGTATGCGAGTTGGCTACCACAATCACGACGTGGAGTTTCACCCGATAGATGGGGTCCTACCCTGGGCGGTCTTGTACGAGCACACACGCCCGGAGGTGATTCTGCAACTCGACACCGGAAACGCTCGAATTGCGGGCGCCGATCCCACGGCATTGATACGTCAGTACCCTGGCAGAGCGGTGACGGTGCATGTGAAGGATTACTTGCCTGGGCGGCTGGATCCTGTGATCGGCAGTAGTGACTTCGACTGGAAACAGTTTGTGAGGACCTGCAGATCGCGCGGGGCTACGGAATCGTACATCATCGAGCATGACAGTCCGCGCCGCGAAGAAGCAAAGATTTGTCTTGATCGTTTTCGAGAATTTCTGTAGGGCAGTGATCCGTGCCGTTATTGGCCGGGATGCCATGTTCCGTCGGCCGTCCCGTAGGGGCTTGCAACCACAACGACGTAGCCGTCCGGATCGCGCATCCAACACTCCCAGTGATTCGGACCGTCGTTACCATCGGGAGGGTTTCGATGCCGCGGGAGGACGATTTCCACGCCCATTTCAACGGAACGCTGCATGACCGTATCAAAATCCTCTACCTCAAACCACAGCAATACACCGTTTCCGTATGGTTTGTCGTTCCGGTCGCCGATGGGACCGTGATGGTGCTCCACTTCAAAGTTGTGCAACTGAAGGACGAGTTGTCCGTTCCAGATCAATTGCTCATATACGGAGCCCCCATGACCGCTTTGGCAACCCAGCAGACGCTGATACCAACGGCTACTTGCTTCCACATCTGTTACAGCGACCAGAGGTTGAGGATGCATCGCAATCAGCCCCGCTACCTCGCCGGTTTGCCGGACTGCATTTTGACACTGTCGTCAAAAGATAGTTCAATGGCGGCTGTTTTGCCAGGTTTGATTTCGATGGGCTCAGGCTTCCCCGGGGTCTTGCTATAGAGACCCAGCGACGATCCGTCGGGCGGTGGCCCCGATTGACCGTCCCATGCTCCTTTGGGATCGTATGCCGCGCTCACATAAGCCGGGACCTTCGTTACGTTAGAAAAAGTCACGGTTCCCCGTTTATCCGACGACGGTTGAAGTTCCACAGGCATGCCTTGGCCCGACACGAAGTCCGGTGAGTCCCACAATACAACGTAAATCCTATGTGTTCCGTCGACGGTGCCTGAACCCGTATAGTTCAGATTCACTTTAAGTACCGAGGGCGCGCTCGCGTCCTGAGACACCGCCCGCTGGGGCCCTGCAAGCGACAAACCGAAAAGAATCGCGCAGGCTGGGATAAGACCGATTCTCATGCACTACCTCCCACATTGAATAAAGTGAAAACAGGTTGAGCATATCATTTTCGGCACCTGTGCTGCTGACCTGATTAAGTTTCAGAAGATGGCAAAGTGGGAGCGCCCTCAGGCAGATTCTGAGGATCAGTCCGTGTAGCTCACGTGCTGTAAATGCTAAGTGGGCCTTGTTCCATCACATCCGGATACAACATGACGACCACAGCCGGACGCGGTTGCCGCTCGAGAGATAGCCTGAGCCGCTGAAGAATGTCCGTCATAACGGCTGGCGAGAATGGGTTGAAGAAATACAGCGCTAGCGCTGTAAGAGGTAATTCATAATCCACGGCATCGACGTTCAGCGATTGAACATTGGAGCAGGCTCGCCGCCCTCTCCAGGAAATGAGGTTAGTATTCGCTCAAGTCCGAAGACCGCCCGGAAGGGTAATTCCGCCGCAAGTAGCAGCATCCTGCTTTTTTCGATCCGAAATCTATGAACGTGTAGTCTGAATAACACTGCAGCAGTAAGTTTCTCAGCATACGTCTTGCCGTGCTTGGGCGCGTTGGTAAATAAGAATAGTTCCGGCCATTAGGGCTACCGGCGTCGTTCTTGTTCGCAGATGTAGATACCGCACGCCGCAAATCAAACCACCAGGACTTAACTCTGACTCCTACCGCCTGAATCTGTGTGACAAGGTTCATTAGTGGTCCCACTTAGTACTACGTACTCCGCTAAGGTACTTATCAAGCCGGGAATGGAAGCGGTTCGCGATATGCTGGTCCCCGGGGAAGGGCCTGCGCTATTGGCGGGTCCGGTTTGGGGATTATGCCGGCGAGAGCCATCATGGCTCGGTGTCTGCCAACGGGGGACGCCGAGGCCGAAGTTATTTCGTGTGTCCAGAGTCTGAAGCAATTGATGGAACACGAAGCGTTGTTCTTTAGGCGTTGGGAGAGTACCGCAACTCCTAGCTTCTTTCTTGCATCCTTGACTCCACAGTGGCGACCGCGCGTTGTAGTCATCAGGCGCGGGGGACAGATCGAAGGAGTTGTTTATACGAAGGAGCGACGGCTTGGTTGGATCAACACGGGTTGCGTCTACATAGACGCTATCCTGCCCACAATCGCCGGGCCGAAAGAGCAACATGCGAGTTTGCTGACCCGGGCAATTGGGGTGCTGCTGTCGTCGCCCACGGTTCGCGGCATACGGGTAGTTGCTCCCACAGCGTGGCTTAACGGATTGCAGATACAGGAGCGGGGTGTGGAAGAGGCGAGTAGGCCGATTGAGGCGCACACTGTCCTTCCGTTGCCACGTACATACGATGATCTGGTTGAGGCGCTGGGGCCGCGCGGACGCAGGAACATCCGATATTATCGCCGTAAATTTGAGCAAGCTGGTGGCCGGTTTGTGTCCCATATGTCCGACGCCGATTTCAAGGCTGCGGCAACTTCGATTCTCAAGAGCGCGGGTACTGGGGCCGACGCCGAGAAAGCCGATCGCTTCCTGAACATGATATCTGCTGTTGATCGCCCGATTCGCTGTGGGTTGCAGACAGACGACGGGCAATGGATCAGCATCCTGGGTGGATGGCACGAGAACCCGTCCGCGACAATACTATTCCAGATGAACAACGACGTGCAGTACCCGCGGCTGTCGCTTGGTGTTCTGCTGAAAGGGTACGTTTTGCAGAACTTGATTGTCCGAGGAACGAACAATATATTCTTCTGGGCGGGCGTAGGCGAGCCGTGTGATCGCTTGACGAAATGCATCCCGGCGACGAGTTTCTACCTTGACAAGAGTGATCTCTTTTGGGTGTGCCTTCGCCAGATCGTAAGATGGACGCTGCAGTTCTTTCCGCCCGAGTTCAGATACGTATCGGAGTGGATCGCGCCATCCGTTCCCTGCAAGGCAGATATTAATAAGACATGATGCTGTCGCCAAAGATGTTCAGGTAACCGCTTAAGAACGCGGCCTTGATCGGTAGGCGTCGCAATCTGAAAGCAGCGTCGTTGTGCGCGCCTTACCGCCTTTGAAGAACACGGTCATGCGCCCGCGGCCTTGCAGATAATACTGCCATTTGTCCGCGTTCTGGCGCCAGTGCAACTCACGCAAGCCGCCCGGCTTCACAATCACGTGGGCGGCTGCGATGGTCGTAGAAACCGGGAAGTTGCGTGAATCGACGCCCCGCACCTCACCCGACTTCGTTTTGAATGTCGGCGTCATCGCCTGCATGGCAAAATCGAATCGCACCGGCGACAAGGGCTTCGAACCCGCAGCCGCGCGCCGATCCGTCTCGAGTGCGGCAGGCGGAGGAATCTGAAAAATGTAGTGGCCGTCGGGCGGGACCGAATACACCCGTCGAGCATGCTGTCCGGTACGCCCAATTCTGAATGCGCCGGTGCGCAGTGGAAAAGGAACTCCAGAACGTCTGCACTTCGCCGTGGTCGGTATCGGGCGGCACGAACGTATTTGGATTGGCTTTGCCGCAGAAGTGTATTCTCCGGGCCACCGGCTGCCGCCGAGATCTCGGCCCGCTCGAAGCTGATATTAGAACGGGTCCCATCAACTCAGCGCATCGGCGAGGAAAGGCAGACCGCGGACGCCGTGGAAGACGTGCTCGCCTTCGAAGATTTCCTGCTGGACGCGAGAGCCGGCCCCGAATACCTCGTAGACCTTCTTCACACGCGAATAACTTTCGCGCGTTGCGTTGACGGGGAAGATCGGGTCGTGGTCGCCGCCTTCCGAGAAGAGCGGGCGAGGTGCGATTAGGCCTGCGATATCGTAGTTTTCGGCCCAGTTCAGGATTCCGGGAACGTAGTTGTCGATGCAGTGCGAGACGGCCATGATGCTGTCGCGAAAAGTGTTCAGGTAGCCACTGACGAAGGCGGCCTTGATGCGTAAATCGAGGGCGGCGGCAAACTGGGTGCACGTGCCTCCGCCCGAAATGCCCATGCAGCCGACACGCGCCCCATCCAACTCGGAGCGTGTTTCGATCCAGTCGATAGAACGCATCACGTCCCACACTCGCCAACCGATCATCGTTTCGCCAAGCAGCAGCGCGGAGCCGGCGGCGGGTTGACAGGCAGTAGCGTCAGGACCCTTGGCCCGGGTGCGGCCATCCCGCCGATGACCGAAGCCCATGGGTTCGATCGCAAAGACGGCGAGGCCGTGTTCGACGGCCTGCAAGGCGAAGTCATGCTG
>JALYVD010000064.1 GCA_030853405.1 Acidobacteriota bacterium
ATGGTTTAGGCCTTAGGCCTGGCCGCTCCGGGGTGTCCACCCCTTGCAATTGCGTCTTTCGCGCAATTTTCCGCGCCTGCCACGCGCGATTCCAGCAGTGTGCCATGAAAGAAAAGCACATCAGCCGTGTTTCGCTGGAAGCCAATCCGGGCCGTCAACGGAAATCGGTTTGGGGCATGAAAAACGAGGAGTTTATGGCCGATTTCTGCCTCGTAAGCCGCCGCACCCTGACCGATAGCGAATACAAAATTTTCAAATTCCATTTCCTCCTGGGCGCCGATTGGAAACTTTGCTGCCGGAAATTGAACATGGAGCGCGGCGATTTCTTCCACGAGGTCTACCGAATTCAACAAAAATTGGGAAAGACTTTCCGGGAACTTGAACCCCATGCACTCTTTCCGCTCGACGAATACTTCAACGGCACGCCGCGGTCGAAGGAAATTGAAGCCGGTCCTTTCCTGGTTGAGACCGATACTCCGCTGAAAACATTGAACATCATGAAGTTCCCGGTGAGACGGGCCGCTTAGAACGAGTTACACCGCTCAGGTTTAATAACCGCTGAGTACCTGGGTAAAGCTTGGGCCAGGGCAGAAATGCCTGGCCCTTTTGCCGTTTTTAGACTCTTCTGCGCTCCTGGAAAAAGCGGGCTAGCAATGCCGCCGATTCCGCCGCAAGCAAACCTTCCTCCACCTGGGCCCGGTGATTCAGAAGCTCGGAGTCAGCCAGGCGGAATTTGCTGCGAACCGCACCGAACCGGATGTCACGCGATGCAAAAACCAGCCGCTCCACCCGTGCGATGACAATCGCTCCCGCGCACATTACACAAGGTTCAAGACTGACGTAAAGGGTGCTTCCAGTGACCCGGTAATTGCCTGTGCGCCCGCTTGCCTGCCTCAGCGCCTCAATTTCCGCGTGGGAAGTTGGATCTGAAGACGAAATCGGCCGGTTCCACCCTTCGCCGGCAATCTGACCCTGAGACACCAAAACCGCGCCGACAGGAACCTCGCCTGCGGCTTCAGCCCGTCGAGCTAGATCCAGCGCCCGCCGCATGAAAGCCTCGTCGCGCTCTCCCCAAGTTTGTATCACGGAAACTGAACCGCAGCCTTGCCGCTTTCGTATCTGCTTCTGACGATCGAGTGAGACCCGGTCATTAGGTTACTCTAACTCCAAGGGAACTAGCATGTTTCGATACTTTTCGTTAGCCTATAAGAACAGCGTCCGGAACAAGCGGCGCAGCATTCTGACCATATCGAGCATTGCCGTTTCACTCTGCCTCCTAGGGGTACTCGTAGCGATTTATCACGCCCTGTACTTCAGCGAAGCGACTCCAGGACAGGCACTTCGCCTGATCGTAAGACACAAGGTATCACTTGCCCAGGCCTTTCCGTCGGCCTATGAACAGAAGATCCGCCGAGTGCCCGGTGTAGTCGAGGTTTCTCCTTGGAACTGGTATGGCGGCACCTACAAGGACAACCGCGATCAGAAGAATTTCTTCGCGCGCTTTGGGGTTGACCCGGCTGCATTCTTGCGTATTCGCACGCAAATGGAAATGCCAGACGATCAACGGCGCGCCTTCATCAATGAACGAACTGCGTGCGTGATCTCGCGTAATCTGGCTGACAATTTGAATCTGAAAATCGGCGACCGAGTTACGCTCATAGGCGATATCTATCCAGGAAAATTAGAGCTGGTTGTTCGCGGAATCTTCGAAGACCCGGATGCTCAAAGTTCGCTCTTTTTCAATATCGATTACTTGCGGGAGTCTCTGCCGCTCGCGCGGCGTGGTTTCGATAGCACCGTAGCCGTGCTCGCCGACAGCCCGGAGGACGTTCCACGCATTGCCCGCGCGATTGACGGCATGTTCGCCGAATCCTCACCGCCGACCAAAACGGAATCGGAGCAGCAGTTCACTTTGAGCTTTGTTTCCTTCCTCGGAAACGTGAAGTTATTTCTGCTCAGTATTTGCGGAGCCGTAACATTCACTATTCTGCTCGTTTCCGGAAACACGATGGCCATGTCGGTTCGCGAACGGATTAAAGAAGTCGGCATTTTGAAAACGCTCGGATTCACAAACGGGGCTATTCTGGGCATCATCATGGGGGAAGCGCTCACGATATCCCTGATCGGCGGGGTGATCGGCGTGCTGCTGGCAAGTCTCCTGTGTGGTGGAGTCGGTAGGGCTGGTCAGGCCATGGTCGCGCAACTGCACGGACTTTCTTTGACTCCCGCCACCATGCTGATTTGCCTCGGCATCGCGGCATTCATCGGTCTTGTCAGCGCCTTCATTCCCGCATGGAACGCGGCCCGGACGAAGATACTCGATTCCTTGAAGTATTCAGGCTAAGGCGAATATGGCGATTCCAATCACCTACAATCTTCGAAATCTCGTAGTTCGCAAGACGACAACGTTGATGACCGCAACCGGGATCGCGCTGACCATTGCCGTCCTGCTCGCGACCATGGGTTTAGTACAAGGGCTCAATCGGGCCTTCGCCGCGAGTGGCAATCCTCTGCACGTGCTTGTCATGCGAAAAGGCGGGAATGCCGAGTTGACCAGCCTTTTGACGCAGCAGCAGTTTCAGACTGTAAAGATCTTCCCGGGAATTGCGAAAGGCAGCGACGGTCAGCCCATGGCATCCCTCGAGATCGTTTCCGTCATCAATATCCCGAGTAACGACAATCCAGAAGGTTCGAATGTAACTGTTCGGGGACTGTCGGTCAAAGGTATTCAAATGCGGAACCTGAAACTAGTCGCGGGCCGCTGGTTTAAGCCCGGACTTCGGGAAATCGTAGTCGGTAAGTCGATTGCAAAAAGATACCCGGGTGCGAAAATGAGTAGCCGTCTGAGATTTGGTAAAGGCTATTGGACTGTCGTTGGTGTAATGGATGGCGGCGACAGCGCCGTGAATAGCGAAATTTTCGGGGACGGCAATCAGGTGGCATCGGATTTCAATCGGTCGGACACCTACAGTGCGGCTCTGTTACAGGCCACCGACGAAGTGACCGCCGCGGCGTTGGCAAAATCGCTTGAGAGCGATCCTCGCTTAAACGTGACAGTCATGAGTGAGAAGGATTACTATGCCGCCCAAACGATTTCAGCCGCCCCGGTCAAGTTCCTCGGCATCTTCGTCTGCATCATTATGGCTATAGGGAGTGCCTTCGCTTCTATGAATACGATGTACGCCGCCGTGGCCCGCCGCGCCAAGGAAATTGGCACATTACGCGTGCTGGGATTTACCAAGGGAAGCATTCTGCTGAGCTTCTTCCTTGAATCGGTTTTTCTCGCCTTGGTGGGAGGAATAATTGCGTGTCTAATCGTCCTGCCGCTCAACAATGTGACGACGGGGCTCGGAAACTTCATCACCTTCAGCGAAACGAGTTTCAACTTCAGTATTGGTCCCGAAATTATGATTGCCGGCCTGGTTTTTTCGATGCTCCTCGGAGCCGTGGGTGGCTTGCTTCCCGCGCGGCAGGCCGCGAAGAAAGAGATTTTGACGGCATTGCGCGAAGTCTAAAGCGCTACCGCTGCTTAACACAATGGAAACGGACTTAAAGAGTCTCCAGATAGACCGGACGAGTAAGCGTCAGCCACAGGGATCTAGGCCAGTTGGAAAGTATTTGGCGCTAGGTATAGGGGCGCTTATCTTGGCCGCCGCCGGAATGTTCGCCTATCAAAAGCTGAACGCGGCTGTACCGGTGAAGACCGTGCAGGTGCAGTCCCCGGCGAGCGCCGCGGGTGCTGGCGATCAAACGATTCTAAGCGCGACCGGTTATATCGTGGCCGCACACAAGATCGAGGTCGCTTCCAAAGTAGTCGGACGTGTGCAATGGATTGGCGTTGACAAAGGCGACAAAGTGAAGGCCGGGCAGGTTCTTGTGCGGCTCGAAGACGACGAATACCGCGCGCAGTTGACACAGCAGCATGGTCAGCTTGCGAACCTCGAAGCCAAGCTGCTGGAGCTGAAGAACGGTTCGCGTCCAGAGGAAGTAGCGAAGGCGCGCGCCGACCGCGATGAAGCTCAGGCCGACTTGGAAGATGCGAAAGTCACGTTGAATCGTACGAAGCAGTTGGTCTCGGACGGAGTGCTCGCAAAGCAAGCCTTGGACGATGCACAATCCAAGTACGACAGCAGTGCCGCGAAGGTAGCAAGCCTCCAGCACACCTTGGACCTCTCCGTTCTCGGACCTCGTAAAGAGGAGATTGCCCAGGTGCAAGGACAAATCGAAGAAGCTCGTGGCGGCGTGGCGTACGCGCAAACACAAGTGGACGACACAATCATCAAAGCGCCCGTGACGGGCACGATCCTTGACAGGAACGTCGAGCGCGGCGAGTTTGTGACAAACGGTTTCGTGGGAGATAAAGGCGCAAAGGGCTATCTGGTGACGATGGCCGACCTGAACGATCTACAAGTCGAACTGGACATCAATCAAAACGATTTTGGGAAGCTTGGGCCCAGGCAGAAGGGTATTATCACCACGGATGCTTACCCGGACAGGAAATATCAAGGCTATATCGAGCAGATTTCTCCGGAAGCCGACCGCGCTAAGGCCACCGTGCAGGTGAAGGTGAAAGTTGAGAATCCGGACGACTATCTGAGACCCGATATGAACGCGACAGTCGCGTTTTATAACGACGCGAAAAGCGCGCCAAACGAGCAGGTCAGGAGCATCGTCACGGTACCCGCGAGTGCGGTGCGGAACGGCGCGGTTTTCGTTGTGGTGAATGGGCATGCCGTGAAACGGGCGGTGACAGTAGGGGGCTCCTCGGGCAATGGCGTTCTTGTCGAGAGCGGCTTAATAGGCGGCGAGGATCTGATTGTAAGTCCGCCGGCGGATCTCAAAGACGGCCAGCGCGTGCAAGCCGGACAGTAGCCGATAGGCACAACCAGTTAGGTACAACCAGGAGCGTAGAGATGAGTGAGACGGTAATCAGAACACGCAAGCTAAGCAAGGAATTTGTGCGCGACGAGTTTCACGTACAGGCGCTGGACGAAGTAGACATCGAGATTAACCGTGGCGATTTCGTTGCGCTTATGGGTCCTTCCGGATCGGGCAAATCGACGCTGCTGCACCTGATTGCCGCCATGGATAAGGCCACGGCCGGGGAAATTGAAGTACTGGGTGCGAACCTTCGTCAGATGAACGACAAGCAAATCGCGCACTGGCGCAATGAGCATATCGGCTTCATCTTTCAATCGTTCAATCTCCTGCCGGTTTTGTCGGCGCTCGAGAATGTTGAGTTGCCGCTGAAGCTGACGCGCCTGAACAAGAAAGAGCGAATCGCCCACGCGGAAACGGCTTTGAAACTGGTTGGGCTTGGCGACAGAATGGACCATTTGCCAAAGCAACTCTCGGGCGGTCAGGAACAGCGTGTTGCCATTGCCCGGGCTATTGTGACGGACCCCGATTTAATCCTCGCCGATGAACCGACTGGGAACTTGGATGCCGCATCCGCCGAAGATGTCCTGACGATGCTCACCCGGCTGAATCGTGAATTCGGAAAGACGATCGTTATGGTGACACACGACCCGCACGCCGCTAAGTTTGCAACAACGCAGAGGCATTTGGAAAAAGGACAATTGCTGTCGCCCGGGACGCTGCCCGCGGATTGGGCATCGGCTTTCGCGGTTAGGAATTAGCTTATCCTGGTACTTCAAGCCACGCAGCCGAAGGGCCGCCATCTTTCGCGAGTGGTAGACCTCGGTTTTAAGATGCCAACAATCAGCGCCTTCTACGGCATCCTCATTCAGATGTTTTGGAACGATCACCCGCCACCACACTTTCACGTGCGGTATAGCGATTCGAAAGCGCGGGTGAACATCGAAACCCTTACAGTACGGTCAGGAAAGCTGCCGCGGACCGCCGAACGTTTGGTATTGGAGTGGGCGCAAATTCACCAGCACGAGCTTATGGAAAACTGGTTGTTATGCGAACGTCAGGAACGGCCGGCGAACATCGACCCTCTAGCGTGACATACAGCGTCGTCACTATTCCGCCAATTGTCTGCAACCACGGCGATGATGTGGCGGAAGTCACAGTGCTAAACGGATTCCGTTTACACGTTCGTTTTCACGACGGAACAGAGGGTGAGGTTGATATGAGCGCCCTCGTACGATCGGCACGCGCTGGAGTATTCGCCCAACTGGCGGACCCTTCCTTATTCGCTCAGGTTCATGTGGAACATGGGGCTGTGACCTGGCCCGGTGAATTGGATTTAGCGCCGGACGCCATGTACGCAGAAATCTGTCAGCACGGAAAATGGACGCTGTAGTAAACCGTGCGGGTCCAATCCGTGTCTCAATCAATGCCGGAAGTGTCGAATTCCCGTAAACACCATTGCGATGTTCAGGCGATTCGCCGCCTCAATTGCTTCTTCATCGCGAACCGAACCGCCGGGTTGAATCGCTGCGGTGATACCGTGCTTCGCGGCTTCCTCCAACCCGTCGGGAAACGGAAAGAATGCGTCCGAAGCGAGCACGGTTCCGGCGAGCGGAAGAATCGCCTTCATCGCTCCCACCTTCACGCTGTCAACCCGGCTCATCTGCCCAGCGCCAACGCTAACCGTCTGCCCCGCCCTCGCGTACACGATAGCGTTCGACTTCACATGTTTGCAGACCCTCCAAGCGAACAGAAGGGCTTTCATTTCCTCGGCGGTAGGCTGCCGCGAAGTCTTCACTTGAAGCGCCGAAGGATTGAGCGTTGCGTCGTCGGTGGACTGGGCGAGAAGGCCGCCCGACACCGATTTGATGACCAGTTCCGGCTTCTCAGTGGTAGTCACGCGCACCAGGCGAAGGTTCTTCTTCGCCGTGAGTTTCGCCAGCGCTTCGACGGAAAAAGACGGCGCCGCGATCGCTTCAACGAACAATTGCGCTACTTCGCAGGCGGTGTCGTCGCCGACTTCACGATTGAACGCAAGCACGCCACCATACGCGGAAATCGGATCGGCTTCAAGGGCCTTTCTGTACGCTTCGACGAGCGTCCGCTGTTCCGCGCATCCGCATGGATTGGTGTGCTTGATGATGGCGGCTGCGGGACCTTCGAATTCGTTCACCAACTGCCAGGCGGCATCCAGATCGACCAGATTGTTGTAGGAAAGTTCTTTTCCATGCAGCTGTTCAGCGCCCGCAATACCGCCGTTGTTCAGGCTGTAGAGAGCCGCGCTTTGATGCGGATTTTCGCCATATCTCAGAACCGTCTTGCGCGTGGCCGAAATGGAGAGAGTCGCTGGCAATGGTTCCGCGTGCGTGTCCCCGTGAGCGTCGATCTGCGAGAGACGTCCCGAAACCGCCACATCGTAAGCGGCCGTGTGTGAAAACGCCTGTTGGGCCAGCGCCCAATGAGTCGCCGCGCTCACTTCACCCGTGGCCGCAATCTCACTGAGAACAACCTGATACTGATCGGGCGAAACAACCACAGCGACATCCTGAAAATTCTTGGCGGCTGCGCGGATCATAGTCGGACCGCCGATGTCGATATTCTCAATCAGTTCTTCGCGCGTAGCGCCCGGTTTCCCGGCATACTTTTCGAAGGCATAAAGATTCACCACAACCAGGTCGATCTTCGGAATGCCATGAGCCGCAAGCGAGTTCATGTGCTCGGGGTTCGAGCGCATCGCAAGCACCCCGCCAGCAATGCGCGGATGAATCGTCTTTACGCGCCCATCGAGCATCTCGGGAAACTCCGTGATTTCCGCCACCTCGCGAACGGGAATTCGACTCTCCCGCAGCAATTTGGCTGTACCGCCCGTTGAGATCAGTTCAATTCCGCGTTCATGCAACTCCCTCGCGAAATCGACAATTCCGGTCTTGTCCGTGACACTTAACAGCGCTCGTTCAATCTTTGCCATCAAGAATCATTGTGGCAAAGGGCTCCTGTCGGGCCACTCAACGCGCGGTTACCTTTCAGATAGCGCGACAGGACACTTCTCCGTATTTTTTCCGGCCCAAATTGTGCGAGTGGCCAATCTCTCGGCGCCATGGTGAAATAATGACTCTAGTAAATGCAGCTTCGAGCCGTTTCCGTCATGCTTGCTATTGTGGCCATGCCCGCCGTCGGCGCACCCCCTTCCTCCCTGCCGCAGCGGTTCGAGAAAACTGTGCGGCCTTTCGTGATGCAGTACTGCGTCGGCTGCCACAGCGGTAAGATGCCCGCCGCGCAGTTCGATCTCAAGTCATACACATCGCTAGACATGGTGACTGACGATTTTCCCCGCTGGTCGCTGGTGATGGACAGGCTGACGGCGAAGGAAATGCCACCTAAGCCGATGCCCCGTCCACCGGAGGAGGCCACTCAACAGGTGATTGCCTGGATTCAGGACGTGCGCGCGGAAGAGATCAAGAAGTCCGCGGGCGATCCCGGCTTGGTATTGGCGCGGCGGCTTAGCAATGCCGAGTACAACTATACAATCCGCGATCTGACGGGCCAGGATATGCAGATCACACGGCAGTTTCCCGTTGATCCAGCCAATCCCGCGGGGTTCGACAACTCTGGTGAATCGTTAACCATGTCGCCCGCGCTGCTCAACAAATATATGCTGGCCGCCCGCGAAGTGGCTGACAACATGGTCTTGACGCCGGACGGCATCGACTTCGCACCGCACCCGATGCTGGTCGAGACGGATCGCGACAAGTATGGGATTCAGCGGATCATCAGCTTTTACTCCCAACAGCCCACCGACTATGCGGACTATTTTCAGGCTGCCTGGCGCTTCCGTTATCGGAATGCACTCGGAGAGCGGCGCGCGACCCTAGCTTCGGTAGCTGCCGATTCGAAGGTTAGTCCCAAGTATCTGCCCATGGTTTGGAAGATTCTGCACGATAGAGGCGCGGTGGGCCCCGTGTTGAAGCTGCAGAAGATGTGGCTGGCTCTGCCCACTCCGGCTTCGAAGGAATCGAATGTAGTGCGCGCGCAATGTGTCGCGATGAGAGATTTCGTGGTCAGGATCCGGCGCGACACGGCGATGCAGTTCGCCGCGCCTGTAGTGAAAGGCTTGCCAGCGGCATCGCAGCCCTTGCTGAACTGGAAACTGCAGGAGTTCGCTTCGCACCGCCGGGACAGCGATCCCAACGATCTGCGCAACGATACCGACCCGCCCCCGGTGATACCCGAGATACCCAAGTATCCCGGACTTCATCGCGAAGCAGCTCCGCGATGGGCCGCTCTTTCGGCAAAAGCTCGCGCGGACGATCCCGACCTGGTAGTTCCGGCTGCCCAGCGCCGCCGGTATGAAGCCGCCTTCGCGCGCTTCGCTTCCGTTTTTCCGGATACCTTCTACGTCACCGAGCGTGGCCGCTACTTTCCAGACGATTCCGCCGACAAAGGCCGGCTCTTAAGCGCTGGCTATCACAGTGTGGTGGGCTTCTTCCGCGACGATACGCCGCTCATGGAGTTGATCCTCGACGAACAAGGCCAGAAAGAAATCAACCGCCTGTGGGACCAATTCGACTTTATCGCTAACTTCACGGCTCGCACCTGGACTCAATATTTCTTCAATCAGAGCGGGGAGGTGGCGGGTAAGGGCGCTGAGTCTGGCACGCCTCGCCCGGCCGATCACCAGATTACGGATACGGCAGTGATTATGGCGATGCGCGACGCCTATCTTGCAAAGGCCGCAGCCGACCCGAAGAGCGACCCTGCAGCTCCGCAGGCAATTCGCGAGCACTTCGACCGCGTAAACGCCACTCTCCGGCGGTTGGAGAAGGAGCGGGCGGATGCGGAACCGAAGCATCTGGAGGCACTCCTCCAGTTCGCCGGGCGCGCTTACAGACGGCCGCTCACTCAAGGCGAGCGCGCTGACCTGGTTTCGTACTATCACGTGCTCCGGACCAAGGATGAACTATCGCATGAAGACGCCGTCCGCGATTCGGTTGTCAGCCTGCTGATGTCGCCGGATTTCTTGTATCATCTTGACGTTCATGAAGCCGATGCGGCTCCTTCGAAGCCGGTCTTTCGTCCAGCGGCGATGCACACCGCAGCCCCTTTTGCCAGTCAACCGCTGTCCAACTACGCACTGGCCAGCAGGTTGAGCTACTTCCTGTGGGCGAGCATGCCCGACAACGAATTGTTGCGGCACGCGGCGGCGGGCGATCTGCAAAGACCCGACGTGCTTCTCGGACAAACTCGGCGCATGCTGAAAGACTCTCGCGTGCGCGGGTTCGCGACGGAGTTCACCGGCAATTGGCTCAGTTTTCGCCAATTCGAGACCAATAATTCGGTTGATCGCAAGCGCTTTCCCACTTTCAATAACGACTTGCGCGAAGCCATGTTTCAGGAGCCGATCCGCTTCATGGACGACACGATTTCTAACAACCGTTCCGTCTTGGACCTTTTATACGGCAAATACACGTTTGTGAATCCGCCACTGGCCCAACATTACGGCATACCCGGGATCAAAGGCGACGTGAACAACTGGGTTCGGGTGGACGACGCCTCCCGTTACGGGCGCGGCGGTCTGTTACCGATGGCGGTTTTTCTGACTCAAAACTCGCCCGGACTCAGGACCAGCCCGGTCAAGCGTGGAAATTGGGTTGTGCAACGGGTGCTCGGCGTGAGAGTTCCCTCGCCTCCGCCGGTGGTGCCGGAATTACCGGCTGACGAGTCGAAGTCGGATTTGCCGGTGCGCGATATGCTCGCGAAACATAGGGCAAACCCGTTTTGCGCCGCCTGTCATGCACGTTTCGATTCGTTCGGCCTCGCCTTTGAAGGCTATGGACCGGTTGGAAGTGCAAGGACGAATGACCTGGCGGGCCGACCGGTAGATACCGAGGTTACCTATCCTGGCGGATTCCAGGGCACCGGACTGAAAGGCTTGGAAGATTTCATCAGCGAACACCGCCAAAAAGAATTTTTGGGTAACCTTAGCCGTAAGCTGCTCGCCTATGCTCTCGGCAGGTCGCTACAACTCTCCGACGAATCACTCATCGACAGCATGGAAACTCAGCTCGCGGCCAACGACTATCGCTTCGATTCGCTAGTTGACACTATCGTCACAAGCCCTCAGTTTCTGAACAAACGAACACCGGCCTCACCTGAAACGTCCGTGGCCCACTTACAATTCCAAAAGGGGAATCAATAATGTCCCGACTGACCAAGAAATCCGCCGGTTCTATCTCGCGCCGTACGGTGCTTCGAGGTGCTGGCTGTACCATGGCATTGCCTTGGCTTGAATCGCTTAACGCGTTCGCGGACACGCCGTCGCCCGCCGCGTTCCCGAAACGGTTTGGCGTCGTGTTTCTTGGAAACGGCATCAACGAAGATCATTGGAGCGCCGACGGCCAAGGCGCGGCTATGACACTCGGCAAAACGCTGGAACCGCTTGAGCCGCTGAAGCAGAAGATCAATGTAATCGACGGTCTGTTCGTGAAGGCGCTCACTGGTCAGGGCATTCACCCGGGTCAGACCGGAAGCCTGTTGTCGGGCGCGCACATTTCGAAGGGCGCCATCATCCACTCGGGTATCAGCGTGGATCAGATGATTGCCAGCCGGGTGGGCCAAGACACGCCGCAATCGAGTATCGTTCTAGCCTGCGAGCAGCCTATGACCGGCTACCACGAGACGAACTTCTCGATGGCATACAGCTCGCACATCTCATGGCAGAGTCCCGATTCGCCCGTGCCGGTGGAAGTCTACCCTTCGCTTGCCTGGGATAACCTATTTGACAATCGTGGCAGCCTGCTGAATGTCAGTATTCTCGATCGGGTGAGAGAACGCACGCAGGATCTCTGCCGCGAAATCAGCTCAAGCGACAAGGGCAAGCTGGATGAATATCTCACCAGCGTGCGCGAAGTGGAAAAACGCGTCGAAGGAACCCGCAAGGGCAAGGCGGATGCAGAGGACGCGGCCAAAGGAAAAAACATCCCCGTCGCGGCCATGGACCGGCCGGCCAATGGACTGCCAGAGGACTTGCGCGATCACGCCCGCTTAATGTGCGACATGATTGCGATCGCGTTTCAGACTAACAAAACCCGCGTCGCTTCACTGATTATCTCTCGCGATCTATCGGCGATGTACTATCCGTTTCTCGACGTGAAGGAAGGGCATCACGCCGCGTCTCATAACAACAATTCGGACGGCTACGAGCGCATCGCACATTTTCACGTGAGCCAGTATGCTTACCTGGCTTCCAAGCTGGACGCCATGAAAGAAGGCGAGGGCACGGTGCTCGATAATACCTGCCTCATGTTCCTTTCGAATATGTGGATTGGCCGCAAGCACGATAACTTCCGATTGCCGCTAATTCTCGCGGGTGGCCTTGGCGGAACTCTCGAAACCGGACGGACGCTGAATTACCTGAACGAGAGCGAAGACAAGCGCAAGATGTGCAGTCTGTATCTGTCGCTTATGGACCGTTTCGGGGTAAAACTGGAGCAGTTCGGCGATACGCAGGCGCGGCTCGAACGCCTGTGATGGCGGCTGGGCAATCCGTCATTCGCGTTCCCTAGCTTCACCCGGTGTACGCTTTTGAGTGAGCCGTGCCGTCCAAATGGGTGCGCAACATGAAAGTGAGGGGACTGGCAGTTTTCTTATTTTGCGCCACATACCCGAGCGCATTTGAGACGCTCAGAACAAGGGGGCCACTTAAGATCCCCGAATCGCTGCTTAGCAACCGCCGTTTTAGGATTCAAAGCAAAAGTGCCTAAGTTGTGGTCTGCGCGTCAGAGCCGAACCAGTATCCAACTGTGGGATGCCTGGCGCGCTACGTGCTCGGCTGGTGGGATATTTCCGGCTGGCCGAAGTGCGGTGGCCCACCTCCGGCTGGAGGGATGCATCCGACGGCAGATCCGCAAATGCTTTTGGCTACGTTGGCACAGCGCCACGGACCGCGCTGCGAAAATTGGGTGTGCAGCCACGCTTGCTCAGACTGTGCACACCGGTAGAGGCGCTTGGTTTCTGGCCAACGCCTCGACCGTGAACGCTGCCCACACCGCGCCGCTATGGCTTCCTCATGCCGCCTGATCAAACTCCAGCACGACCGGAGGGCTTTTTTACGCGACCGCTAAAGTATCGACCGTCAGAGGGCGTTGCGCCTCGTACTTCGCGATCGCTTCCTCCTGCTGAACGATGTATCCAAGCTCGTCCACGCCGCCCAACATGCAGAACTTGGCGAACGCATCGATTGGAAAGGTGACCGACGTGCCATCCGGCAACGTCACGGTTTGCTTTTCGAGATCGAAGGTGACAGTAGCACTCGGATCTGCCTCTACCGTCGCAAACAATTTCTTGTGGGCATCTGGCGGGATGATAATCGGCAGCAGCGAATTCTTTAATGAATTCCCGCGGAAGATATCCGCAAACGACGTACTGATGACCGCGCGAAAACCATACTGCGTCAGCGCCCAAGGGGCGTGTTCCCGCGAACTGCCACAGCCGAAATTATCTCCGGCGAGTAACACCTGGGCTGCCTTGCCTTCCGGTTTATTCAAAATAAAGTCCGGATTAGGATTCCCCTGCGCATCGTAACGCCAATCGCAGAAGAGGTTCTGATCCAACCCGGCCTTCGAAATTGTCTTCAGGAATCGAGCGGGAATGATTTGATCGGTGTCGATGTTGTCGATGGGCAGCGGCGCCAGACGGCTCGTAAATGTTGTGAACTTTTCCATGCTGAGTCTCCCGTTTAGAACAAGGTCCTTACGTCTGTCACCACGCCCGTCACGGCGGTTGCCGCGGCAGTAAGCGGACTTGCTAAAAACGTACGTCCACCCTTGCCTTGCCGTCCCTCGAAATTTCGATTGCTAGTCGAAACGCTGTATTCGCCTGGCTTCAATTGATCGCCATTCATCGCGATACACATCGAGCAACCAGCTTCGCGCCACTCGGCTCCGGCATCCGTGAATATCCGGTCCAAACCTTCCGCTTGTGCCTGTTTCTTCACTTCCTGAGATCCCGGGACCACCATCACCCGGACGTTTGCACTGACCTTGCGTCCCTTCAAAATTCCCGCCGCCGCACGCAGATCCGAGATTCTTGAATTCGTGCAGCTTCCGATGAACACTACATCAACCGGATGTCCTAAAAGCGACTTGCCCGGAGGTAAATCCATGTAACGAAGCGCCTTGCCAAGCGAATCACGTTCGAGTGGATCGCTGATCGACGACGGGTCCGGAACCGGTGACGTGATCGAAATGCCCATGCCCGGATTCGTCCCGAACGTGATCATCGGCTCCAGCGCGCTCGCATCGATATCGATCCGCTTATCAAATGTTGCACCAGGATCAGTAGGCAACTGACGCCAGAGACTCACCGCGCGTTCCCACTCAGAGCCCTTGGGCGCAGCGGGACGGCCAGCAAGATATTCGTACGTCGTGTCATCGGGAGCAACCAGCCCGGCCCGAGCCCCGGCTTCTATCGACATATTGCAGACGGTCATCCGCTCTTCCATGGACAGCGAGCGAATGGCCGACCCCGAGAATTCAAAGACGCAGCCCGTGCCGCCGCCAATGCCGATACGCGAAATCAGGTTGAGAACGATATCCTTCGCTCCAACACCTGGCTTCAGCGTGCCTTCGACTCGCACTTCAAACGTTTTCGAAGGCGATTGCAGCAGACACTGCGACGCGAGAACATGTTCAACCTGACTGGTACCGATACCAAAAGCGAGTGCGCCAAATGCACCGTGCGTGGCGGTGTGACTGTCGCCACAGACGACCGTCATGCCAGGCTGAGTTAATCCCTGCTCCGGTCCAATGACGTGAACGATGCCTTGCTTCTGGCTGTGCGGGCCGTAAAACGGGATGCCGAAATCGCGGCAGTTCTTTTCGAATTGCGTGATCTGGGCCTCGGCGATTTTGTCGAGGATGGGCAGCGAGCGGTCGTGCGTTGGAATGCTGTGGTCCGTAGTGCCAATCGTGAGGTCCGGCCGGCGCACCTTCAGTCCGCGTTCACGCAGCCCTGAAAACGCCTGTGGCGAAGTCACTTCATGGACCAGGTGCAGGTCGATATAAAACAGCGCCGGCGCACCTTCCCGCTCGGCAACGATGTGGGTGTCCCACACCTTCTCAATGATCGTGCGCGGTTTGGTTACCGCACCGTTAGCTTGTCCCATATTTAAATTCTCAATCTGTAAAAGGCAACTAGACGGTCGTCGTCAAATGCCCCGCGAGTGCCGCACAAATAGCGTCACCCACTTCGCTTGTCGTTGCAGGCTTACCCGTCGGCCGCAAATCCGCCGTCACTTGCCCGCTATTCAAAACTTCTTCCACAGCGCGGTTCACGGCCTGCGCTTCTTCCATCAGTCCGAAGCTGTACTCAAACATGGCCGCTACCGAGCCAATTGCGCCCAGCGGGTTTGCCTTGTTTTGACCGGAAATGTCAGGCGCCGATCCGTGCACCGGCTCATACAACCCGACCCACGCACCCGAGGGCCTCTGGCTTCCAATAGAAGCGGAAGGCAGCATCCCGATTGATCCCGCCAGCACTGCCCCTTCATCGCTCAAAATGTCGCCAAACAGGTTTTCCGTAAGAACCACGTCGAAGCGCTTGGGATTCAGCACCAATTGCATCGCGCAGTTATCTACCAATAGGTGATCAAGCGCCACGTCCGGATACTGCGCCGCGACTTCGATAACCACCCGCCGCCACAACTGCGAATTCTCCAGAACGTTGGATTTATCAACGCTCGTCACCTTCTTACGCCGCTTACGCGCAAGCTGAAAGGCCATATGGGTGACTCGTTCGATTTCCGGACGCGTGTAAACCATGCTATTGACCGCACGTTCTTCCGCGCCCGTGCCCGATATACCGCGCGGCGTGCCATAGTACAGACCGCCCGTGAGTTCCCGGACAATGATCATGTCCGTCCCGTCCACAAGCTCGTTTTTCAGCGGCGACGAATCGAGCAGCGCGGTATACGATCGCACCGGCCGAAGATTCGCATACACACCCAGAGTCTTGCGAATTCCCAACAATCCACGTTCAGGCCGCTTCTCCGGAGGCGCATTGTCAAACTCGGGTAATCCCACCGCGCCCATCAATGTCGCGTCCGCTTTGAGCGCCAGTTCCCGTGTCTCATCCGGGAACGGATTGCCAGTCTTGTGGATCGCAATCCCGCCCAGCAGTCCTTCGCTCAGCGAGAGTTCATGCCCCGAGCTAGCCGCG
>JALYVD010000017.1 GCA_030853405.1 Acidobacteriota bacterium
CCAATGAGAAAGAAACTCCAGGGAAAAAACCAGATCAGGTGATAGAGCCAGAACCAAAGCCGGGGGACGGTGTTGTAGTCATGGGGCCAACGTCCGTTTGTAAACCGGAGGAATTGATCGTTGATGATATAGAACCAGAAGAAGCCGCGGAATTTGTGACCGAAGTTGGGGTCCGCGTGCAGAGTGAAATCGAAGTAAGGCGGATTGCGAAGAATGGCGAGCACGTGCCAGGGAAGCGCGAGGGCGAGGAAGATAGCGAGGCCGGGTAGCAGCCATAGTCTTCTCCAAATCGCGGGCGAGAAGAGCTGGCGCATTGCCAACAGATAAAAAAAGCAGATTCCGATGGGGAATGCCAGTCCGATCAAGCCTTTGAGCAAAACTCCGCAGGCAAGCGCAACGTACATCAAACAAGCCCATGGCCTCGGGTCTGGCGTGTCTGGCTCTATCGCGCGAAGAAAGCCCCAAATCACCAGTGCAAGAGCGAGAGTAAGTAGGACATCGGGTATCACGATACGTGTGAACAGGAACAAGCCGATGGATGTAGAGAGGACCAGTCCGGCGTAGAAGCCGGTCCGTTCAGACCCGGCCCAGACTCCAAAACGATAGACCAGGAGGCACAATGCGATTACGGCCAGGGCGTTCGGGATTCGCGCCACCCAGTCATGAGTACCGAAGATACTGTAAAGCCCGGCGGTAATCCAGTATTTGAGCGGCGCTTTTTCGAGATAGGCGACACCGTCGAGATGGGCTGTTACCCAATCACCGGTTCGCAACATGGTCTTCGCGATCTCACCTTGCGTGGCGTCCACATCATCCATCAAATGTGGAGGACTGATTATGCCGATGAAAAAAGTAAGTGCTGCGAAGACAGCAATAACGATCTGGGCGCGGAGCGATGGCCGCCGATTTAGTTCGGTCATTAATTAAGGGGACTGGTCCGAGCGTAACATGCGTTACGGGGTATCCGATGTTATGGGTTCTTCAGTGCGACGGGCCCAAACCAGACCCCTTGCAGAGTGCGCCGCCAAATGTTTCCGGTTCGGGAACGCTCTTGCTGGGTCGTGAATTGATAGTCGTAGAGCATTGCGCGGATGAAGCGAGGAGGTTTCGGGAATGGCGAAGGCTCCATTAGATTCGCAACGGAAGGTTCTCCGGTCAGCAGGCGATAAATTAGACCGCCCACCCAGGTGTTCTCCTGATAGCTGCCGAGGGCGGCGAACCACATCTGCCAATCGAGCCTGGGCTGATAAGGCGCGACCCATGGAAGCCTGCGATGGAGGTTGCCGGGCTTGTAACGAAATGCATATTCCGTCCAATGCAACTGATCGTTAGACCCTTCCATGATAATCTCGGGCCGCGTGGTGGTCATGACGGCGAAGAGTCCGTAAGTGTTGACGATCTCGATTGGTCCTGTGATCGCCAGTATCTTAGAAACAGGTCTGTCGAAACCGGGAAGCGGGATGTTGATCAATGTTACAGCGCCGAGACCCATTAGCGCAAGCAAAGCGGCTGTCGATAGCGCGCGAAGAATGCGATTTTGGAGGGTCTTCGGCCCTCTTCGGAAACATCGTGCGACGGGCGCAAGGGCTTGATCGTTCAGGCCCCAAAGGCAGAGCGCAAGAGTCAGGAAATTGAAGAACGCGTAGTTTCCGGTTAAGAGAATTGCGGCTTGGAGCAGCGCGAGAAAGGCCAGACCGATGTAGCGCAACCGCTTCGGTGCAAAGAGAAGGAATGGCGCGATGAGTTCGATTGCAAGGGTCGCGGCTGTCATTGAATCGAGGATCCAGCCGGGTAGGTAAAAGGCATACCAGGCGATGGGATTCGGTAAAGGTTGAGTCAGAAAGTGAAAGCGTAGCGCGTGCAGGTTGTGCCAGTTCGGATCGTGTGAGATCAACTTCACCAGACCGGATTCAAGCATCAAACGGAAGAGTAGAAAGCGATAGGCCCAGACCAGGAGAGGAGCACCGGCGAAGAGCGCGAGAAGTCCGGATTCGAGCAGCAGCGCGTCCCATTGAAAGTTGCTAAACGGTTGCCCGACGGCGGCGATGGACAGGTACAGTATCCAGCAAATTGTGGCAGAGGAGCGAGTGAAAAAGCCGGTTGCCATAACGAGCCCGGCAAGGCATCCTATCGCGCAGAAAGCTACGAGCGCGGCGTCGCTGATCCCCAGCCAGAACAGAGTGGGCATTTCGAAGTAGATTCGCGAGCCCGATTGCTGATGAATGGCGTTCAGGAGTTGGTAAGCCGGCGCGATGCCGCGCGATCCAACTAATCCGACGATTTGCGGCCAGAAGGAGGCGAACGAGACCGCGTAGATCAGAGCGAGGAGGCGCAGAAACAGCGCTTCCGTGAGTTGAAATTCTCCCGGGGCGGGCAGGCGCCTCGAAAGTTGTTCAATGGCCGGGCGAAAGTTCATCCGCAGTCACAAACACCGGTTCAATATCGACGGGGATATGCTTTAACCGCGCCAGTGCTTCCGTCAGTTCCGGGCGCATCAGGCCCAGTTGGGACAGCATTATTTTTGCCGCGGCGTAATCGCCGTGCGCTTCGACGGTCAGTAGTTCGTGAGTAAGATCGCGCACAGCCGGTTTGATCTTCGTGAAATTCACTTCAAACGTTCCGTCGCTGCGTCTGACAAATGCGCCGTGATCGGCGAGATAGTTGAACTGCAGAGCCATCCCTTGTCCATGCGCCTCCTCAATACCGAAACGCAGAGTGCGAAATGCGGACGCGAGGAACGTGTTGTAGAGCTTGCGCTCATTCGCTTCCCCGCCCTGCAAGATGCCGTTGTCGAAGAAGTATTGCAACATGAACAGTCCGGTAATATCGGCTTTTGCTTCCTCGATGGTGCTATACGTGTCTTTCAGTTCCAGGCGAACGGAGGTCTTGCGCCCATTCACGTGAATCTCGTGCGGGCCGATCCCGTGACTTAGCTCATGCGCGAGAATGTGCGTGAAGAACCAATCGAAGCTGAGATCGCTCTGCGCCGCGGCTGGCAGCACGACCTTTGAAATTGGCATCAAAGTGCTATCGAATTTCGCGTGCTGAACGTTTTTCAGCATCACCTTTTTGCTGCCCTTTTGTTGAACTACCCGCTCGTCGTTGGGCAAGTTGAAGGCGGCGGTCTGTACCCCGTGATTGCCATCGCCCGCGGACAAGACTTCGTTCACAACGCGTATGGGCGTGGTGGCACCGAGCTTGGGATTTCGGAAGACGGGGTCTACGGGCAGGTTGTTTTCTACTTCTTGCAGATGCAGGGAGAAATCTTTCACCTTTTCCGTTTCCGCTTGGTCGGTGAGACAGACGTAGGCTTCAAAGGAGGCTTTGTAGCCAAAGAGTTCGTCGTTGTAAGTCTCGTATGGCCCAATCGTTACGTCGATGGGCGCATCCACGTCCATCCAGGCGATGTCGCTCTCAAAGTAGTCGTCGTTCAGAAAAGCCGAGGCGCGCGTTGTAAGAAAGTGCTTCAGAGACACGTTGTCCGTCGCGGCGGCAGCTTCCTTTAAGAGCGTTGCGGCGCGCTGGAGATCGGGTTCGTACTCGCGGAAGTAGGCGACGGTCTGCAATTGCGTTGTTTGGGGGTCACGGCGGATCACGGTGAAGAAGTTCCGGGCGAGTTCCGCTTCTTTCTCAGGCAGAGTCTTGACCCAATGCTCCAATTCCTCACGCGTTGTATCCGTGGGATAAAAGTTTGCGCCAAGAGGCTTGTGTTCAGGCACGCCGGGCACGAATGCACCGCGGTCGTCGAGCGTTGACCAGGGTCCTTTGCTAATCCAGAAGAGATGCAGCCGAGCTTTGCCGAGTGGAGAGGTGTCGCGGCGGAGTTCGCGGAGAAGTTTCTCGTTTCCACTCCAAAGTTGTTGGAGGAAGATGTCGTCGATGACGCGCCCGGCTTCAATCAGTTTGATGAGCGCCGTACGGTCGCCTGGGCTAAGGCGAGACGTATCCACTTTGAGCGGAGTTGGCGAGAAGCGCGCCGCCATTGCATCGAGTTTCGCGGTCTGAGGATAGGTTGCCGGGGAATGGGTTTGGGCGCTCATTGGGAAAGTGATGGAAAGGATGAGACAGAGCAGGGCGAGGCAGAGTTTCACGAGGCGAATCTATCAAAGAGCGTAGCGCGTTCGGGTGGAGAGGGTCTCCGATGTGCTATGTTTCGTAGAGAACCCACCTGACTGGCGCGGTAGCCAAGTGGTAAGGCAGAGGTCTGCAAAACCTTTATTCGGCGGTTCGATCCCGCCCCGCGCCTCCAACGCCTTAGAACTTTTCTCCCCAAACCTCAGCTACTTACGGGCTTTTGGGGCTTTACGCCCGCTCACTTTCGCTCAGGGAATATCACGCAAACCTGTAGTGGATTTTGCACAGATTTCGCGCAAGCTCAACCACCCTCGGGAGGGAGTCGGAACGCGTGGATAATCTTAGAATTTCACAGTGGATTCCGATGGAATGAACGGCAATGTGGAAGCTAGACCGGTGAACGTTGGAAGACATTTCTGTATTCAGGCTGCAAGCGGACGTCCCGTTCCGTATCTGGCTTACAGTTGTCCGCGTTCGAAGCCGGACCATTCCAATCGTCATGCATTTCAGGGCAGCAGAGATGAAAATTGAGTTTAGGAGAGAGGTCGAAATATACGGTGGAGCCGCTCAAACCCGAATTTCCCTCGCAAGGGTGGCGACAGATCTTAACCGCCCGAAAGAACATGCTCGACGCCTTCGATCGGGCGCGTGAGCAGGCGCGATCGCACGAGGTGGAGACTTATCACGGGCTGGTAGCGGAAGCGAAATACCGCGACTCTGGCTATCGAGTTTCCTGCCCAAGCGTTTTGCCGTGACCTCTGGATACGTTGTGTCGCTAGGAATCAGCCACGGAGAGCGAACTCCACATTTCGATGTCATCATTTATGATGCATTGGAGTCGCCGATACTGTAGATCGAGGACAATCCCGACAATTCCGCACGCGGAATGTCCATGGCAGTACCGGTCGAGCATGTCCTCGCAGTGTTGGAGGGTCAAGTCGAATCTCTGCGCGAGAACTGTTCGGCAATCCCTTGACCATCTTCGCGATCTCAGTCGGCTTATGGGCGGAGTTGATGCTCCGGATCAGCCTTACAAGCTTTACTTGCCCCCGTCTGCGGCGTCGCATGGTCGGCGCCCCGTCCCCATTCCTCCCAAAGGCGTGGCACACGCGGATCGATAGTTAATGGATGATCGTGATTTGGGATCTTCAGCGTCCGGACAAACGCCTGCATACTTTCGAAGGACTGCTATTTCGCACACAGAAGCGACGTCGCATACCAAGCATTCGACGGAGGCGGGAAAGGGCAATGGTGGTCCGCGACGAATTTCTCGCAGAAGCCCCTCAGTTGCGGCGCGAGTCGCGATGGCAACGGAACAATCGGCCACCCCAAAGCCCTGTAATTCCAGTACTCAATCAGGTCCCACCCCGAGTTCTCATCCATGTAGAACAGGTGAGACTGCCAGCCGAAGCTGTTGCGGAACGTCTCGAGCTTGTGGCGCGTAACCCGCAGCGGGAAGAGTATCCGCAGATCAAGAATTTCCGGATATTCGAGCGCCTCATATTCCTTGTGCTTCCCGTCGAGAGAGTTGATGTAAACCTGCGCCACGTCAGATTTTTTCGGAAAAGCTCCGAACATCGCTGAGAAGAGCAGCCCGTAGCGACTGTCCTTGCGTGCCGGAACTACGACTTCAGGCCCATGCCGCTGCACGAAACGAAATTGCTCTACGTACATATCGTGGCAAACGTTTCGAAGGTCCACGCCGATGTGGCACCGGTTCTGTTCGTCGCGAGCCACCAGCTCGGCAAAGGATGTCGAACGCTTCTCGGGAAAGTTGACGCCATATTCCTCGATTTGTCCGTCGCGGGTTTCCGCCACATAATCCGGCTGGAACGCTTCGATGAAACCATTGATCATCGTCTTCGCGGAGATCGGCTTCTGAGATTCCTGCTTGTAGCGAGCCGGAACGGTCTTAAACAACGGGATAATGTAGTTGAAAACACCTCCCCACAACGACGAGTTCATCTCGAATACGCATTGCAGGGCTTTCCTGTCCCTCGGCTCAACGAGGAATGCGAGCCGAAAAGGCCGGATTCGGACCTGGGCGGATTCCATATGTGCCCATCATTTTAAGCGACCAGCCCAGCGTGTCATCATCGGGGACATGACAGCGATTGTGGGGTTCACATGTCATAACAGCGTCTTGATGATAGCGGATACAGAGGAGACGACTTCCCGATACACGAAATCGTCATGCCATAAGCTCTATCGGTTCAATTCCCGGATTGGCACAGCGATAACGGGCGGAGCCGGTGACGCTCACCTGATCGACTGCGCCAATCAGGCCCTTCAACAGTATTTCGCGGCCGGGATGCCAGGCACGCGTGATGTAGGGGTGACGGGACAATTGATCCCCGACGGATTGAACAGCTTTGCTCAAAAGTTCTTTTCCGAGACAATCGAGGTGTATGACTCTGCCGCGCTCGATCCTTTACCAGAGATGCAATTGCTGATTGCCGTCAATCTCCTTAAAAGGAGACACTTCTATTCAAGCTCTTTCGGAACAAAGTTTTGTGGATCGCGCCATCACATCATGAGTGCATCGGCTCGGGACTTTGGCAACTTCACCCCATGCTACGCGACTCGAGTTCGTTCCGACCAAAGAAACGGCGCTCTTTTGCGGGATTAGAATGATGTACCACGCCAAGCGAATCATTTAGGGCGTTGGAGGCAAAACAGAGGCGGTCGCACTCATGAACGATGGGTCGATCCTGTATTACGGTACCGCCAATACCGCGCTCATCGAAGATCTTGCCGCCAACTTCGAAGAATATCTTGGCAAATTCGTATACACCTCGGTTTCCAACGTCTCCAAAGAATTTGCCGAAACTGACGACAACTGCGAAAAGATCTTTGAAATTAAACACAGCAGCCGCCCATTCAAATGGAAAAGGCCCGTCAGGATCCACGAAACAAGTGACTTGCACAAGTACACGTCTTCCGCATACGACATTCGGCCTTCCGGCGAGACCTAGCGACCGGTGAAGACGATGCGTTCTTTAGGGGAGCCATGCCACTGCATCACCACGCGTATGGGCAGGCCCCAAAAGGATCAGGGCAGCCGCGATCGTCGATAGCAGTCCGGTCATGGAAGGTCAGTTAGTTGAGACGCCGGGTGCGGGCGAGGTTTACGAGCGGTGGCAGTGTCGCTGCGGAGCCTAGAGCGCCGCCCTGAGGAGTGCGGCAAAAGCGGTTGAAAGAAATGAAAGCTGGGTCGGGTAATTACCTGACCCATTGCGGCATCACATAGGAATAAAACAACGTGATGAGCCCAACTACAAAAACGAGTAAGAGACTGTGTCGAAGGGTGAAGCGAAAGAGTTTGGATTCTTCGCTTGGGTGCATACCGGTGGCGGCTGCGGCAACCGCGATGCTCTGCAAACTGATCATCTTACCCATGACGCCACCGCTCGAGTTCGAGGCCGCCATCAGAACGGGATTAAGATGCAAAGCTTTGGCGGTTACGACCTGAAGGTTGCCGAAGAGTGCATTGCCGGAGGTATCGCTTCCGGTAAGGAACACTCCGAGCCAACCAAGCAGGGTGCTAAAGAAGGGAAACATAACTCCCG
>JALYVD010000040.1 GCA_030853405.1 Acidobacteriota bacterium
AGCCTCGCAATCCGAGGCGGACTAAGACGATCCGGTTTATAGTTCTGGCGCTGATCGTAGTAGGCGTGATCGCCGCGATTCCAATTTATGCGTATTACTCCGTGCGGGAATCGACGGACGATGCGCAGGTGGACGGCCATCTGGTCCCGGTCAGTCCGCGAGTCGGAGGGACCATTATTTCCGTGCTTGTCAACGACAATGAGCAGGTGAAAGCTGGGCAGGAGCTAGTCCGGCTTGATCCAGCCGATTATCAGGTCGCTCTCGAGCAGGCGCAAGCGCAGTTGGCGACGGCGTCGGCGAACACGGCGGAATCGAGCGTCAACGTTCCGTTAACCGCGATCAACACCCGTTCCACCGTTAGCACGAGCACTACACAGGCCGATCAGAGCGCGGCGGCCGTGAGGTCGGCGCAACAGGGTGCGGACACGGCGCGGGCGCGGCTGGATGCCGCAAATTCGGCTCTGGCGCAGGCCCAGGCGAATTACGTGAAGGCGCAAAAGGACCTGGCACGGTACCGGGATCTGGTCGATAAGGACGAGGTCTCGAAACAAGATTACGATTCGGCGCAGGCGGCGGCCGACGCGAGCGCGGCGCACGTGCAATCTGAGAAGGCGGAGATCATTGCGGCGCAGCATACTTTGCAGCAGGGGATGGCGGAAATCGATCAGGCCAAGGCGAGACTGGCGACTGCGTTGATTCGGCGGCGGCAGAGCGAAGAAGTGCGGCCAAAACAGGAACAGGTCAGCGAAGCCCGTTACAAGCAAGCGCAGGCTCAGGTGAAGCAGAGCCAGGCGGCATTGGATCAGGCGAAACTGAATCTTGGCTATACAAGCATCAAATCGCCCGTGGACGGTGTCGTGAGCCGGAAAAGCGCGGAGCCCGGAATGCAGGTTACCCCTGGGCAGTTGATTATGGCGATTGTTCCGCTGGACGACGTTTGGGTGACGGCGAACTTCAAAGAGACGCAATTGAAGAAGATGCACCCCGGCCAGGAAGTAGAAATTGGGGTGGATGCCTTCGACGGTCGGCACTACCGGGGGCACATCGATAGTATTTCCGGGGCGTCTGGTGCGCGGTTCAGTTTGCTTCCCCCGGAGAACGCAACGGGCAACTATGTGAAGGTGGTGCAGAGGGTGCCGGTGAAGATTGTGCTTGAGCCCGGCCAAAATCGGGATCACAGGTTGCTGCCGGGCATGTCTGTCGGCCCTACTGTGCTGCTGAACACCGATAACCGGTAGCACGCATGGCTGTCGCTTCCGAAGAGAGTGCAACTCCAGCGCGGAGTTCAGGGCGCGCTTCCGCGGGGCAGGCGGGTGTCGGACAGCCGCAGTGGAGACCCAGGTTCAACCCTTGGCTAATTGCTCTGGTTGTGACCCTGGCGAGCTTCATGGAAGTTCTGGACACCAGCATTGCCAACGTCGCTCTACCACACATCGCCGGTAATTTGTCGGCAAGCGAGGACGAGGCTACCTGGGTCTTGACCTCTTACCTGGTTTCGAATGCCATCGTTTTGCCGCTAAGTGGCTGGCTGTCTCTTTTGATGGGCCGCAAGCGGTTCTATATGGCTTGCGTGGCCGTGTTTACGCTCAGTTCGTTTTGCTGCGGGATTGCACCTTCACTGGGAGCGCTGGTCTTTTTCCGAGTGCTGCAAGGGATTGGCGGCGGCGGATTGCAGCCGAGCGAGCAGGCGATTCTTGCCGACACATTTCTACCCAGCCAGCGCGGAATGGCGTTCGCGATCTATGGCATTGCGGTAGTGACGGCTCCGGCCATCGGACCGACACTCGGTGGTTGGATCACCGACAATTTCGATTGGCGTTGGATTTTCTTCATCAATATTCCCGTCGGACTGCTGTCGCTCTTTTTGACGAATTTCATGGTGGACGATCCGCCTTACTTCATCAAGGAGCGCGGGGAGCGAAAAGCGCGCGGTCTGCGAGTGGATTATTGGGGAATCATCTTTATCGCGATCGGTCTCGGCTTCCTGCAGATTCTTCTCGATAAAGGCGAGCGCGACGACTGGTGGGCCAGCGATTTCATTCGCACGTGCGCGGTGTTGTCGGCCGCCGGATTGATCTTCGCGATCTATTGGGAATTGAAGCAGCGGGACCCAGTGGTGGACTTGAGTTTACTGAAAGACCGCAACTTTGCCGTGGCGGGCGGATTGATGTTCATGTTGGGCATAGTGCTGCTGGGGAGTACGGTCTTGATTCCGCAGTTTGTGCAACTGGTGTTGGGCTATTCGGCTACCGATGCGGGCATGGTTCTGTCGCCGGGCGGGTTGCTGGTCATGGCCATGCTGCCGTTCGTCGGATTGGCGCTCGGGAAAATTGAGTCGCGCTGGATCATTGCCGCGGGCCTGGTGGTGACATCGGGCGCGCTGATCCACATGACGACGTTCAATGTTGAAATGGACTACAAATATGTGGTTCTGGCGCGCTGTTATCAGGCGGCGGGCTTGGCGCTGCTGTTTGTGCCGATTAACACCGCCGCGTACGCCTTTGTTCCGCGTAACAAGAACAATGCGGCTTCAGGTCTGATTAACTTGGCGCGGAATGTGGGCGGCAGCGTGGGGATTTCACTCGTCACGACGATTCTTGCGCGGCGCGCGCAGTTTCACCAGGCGCGCTTGGTGGAAACGGCTACGGCGCTGAATCCCGCCTTCAACCGGGCGGTCCAAGCCGCCGGCGGAGTATTCGGCCGGGGGGCACATGGGGCGATCGCTGGCAGCAACGGACCTTATGCTCTGGTGATGCGGAGGTTGGAACAGCAGGCAAGCACGCTTTCTTATATTGACTGTTTCTATTTACTGGGAATTGCTTTCGCCGCGATGATACCGCTGGTCTTCGTTATGAAAAAGTCGCAGCCTGGACGCGGTATGGGAGCGCATTGAGAAACTGTCCTAAGTCTGGACTTCAAGCCTAAATCTGGACTTCAAGATAGATAACGGTCTCCGATTCATCTCTCCAGATCGCGTGGCCAATGGCGTCATGATCGGGGATAGCGTTGGCAATCGACGCCATTTCACCTTCAGCGCGGTAGACAGGGCGCCAATGCGTTTCCTCCAGGTAGCGGAGATCGCGTGCTTCCGGCGTGAGGTTCGAGACGAGCAGGCTGCCTCCGGGATGTAGCATGGCGGCCATTTCTGTGATAAATCGGCGCGCCGCCGGAGCGTGAAGCTCGTTGAGGCGGTTCAGAGCGTAGATGTAGTGGAATTGTCCCGTGAGGCAGGGATCAAGGTTCTGAACGCAGTGAATGTTGTCCGGACCATACTCCTGGCGAAGCATTTCAAGCGTTTCCGCGTTCTGATCCATCGCAACAAATTCACCACTTTTTCGTGCGCAGAGCGGAAGTATGGTTTCAGCTTCCCGTAATCGTCCGTTGGAGATTGAAAGAATGCGTGGTCTTACCGTCCTCTGGCAGATTTGCTCCAGCTCGTTGCTGACGTAGTCTCGCCGGGCCTGGAGGATATGAGACAGCGAGCGTTCAGGGCGTCTCGCGCTTGGGAAGGTTCCCACGGCCAGGGAAGTTGTGCTCACACACAGTTAATCGGCGGAAGCGTGGCAACACTTTAGGCCAAATGGAGTCTCAGCGGCTCTCCGCTGCCAGCTCCGAGGTCTCGGAATGCTCTTGCGGATGCGCTTCCAGGCTGACGGGGAGGGAGAAATAGAACGTCGAGCCTACTCCCTCAACGGATTCGGCCCACATCCGGCCTCCGTGGCGTTCCACTACTTTACGGGCTATCGAGAGTCCCATGCCGGTACCCTCAACGTCCTGAGCGTGCAGGCGCTGAAAGAGCCCGAAGATGCGCTCCGAAAACTGCTGGT
>JALYVD010000071.1 GCA_030853405.1 Acidobacteriota bacterium
CCATGGAGGCGAGCATCCGCGCGCATCAAGAGGGTCACAAATGTTACTCGAATCGCCTGGATCAAATCGGGTACGCCCTAGATTCCGTCAAGAAGCAAATCGAAATTCTTTAGAAACTAATTAGAAGGAAGTGTTCAATGGAAGAATGGTTTAAGAGAGCCTTAATATGCGGGCTCAAAGCAGTAGAGCATGTCTGCAGGCTGGGGCTGCCGAAACGTGGAGCCGTTTGCTTCATAGTTCGTCTTGACCTCCTTGGACGAGATGCGAGCCGCCTGGAAGAGCTGCGGGTATCGAACGAATTCCAGCTCGATAAGATCCGTCGATTGATGCAGTGGTTTTGGCTTGGAAACGAGCGAGACATGCACCGCCGTGGGCTCGCCAGTTTGCTGCGGCAGGATGTCGAAGGCGGAACGGTTGTTCTGGCCTGCGTCCAGATCGCGCCAGCACAAGCCGAACGTATCCGGAAGGGCCCAATGGACCGTGACGACGTGTTCGAGGAGCTAACCGCAACTCGTCATGAAGTCACCTTCTCCGGCAGGCTTCGCCCGGACGACGTTGACTTGGCTTTATTTACTCGGGCGTGATGATGAACTGGGAGTCCGTCCGCATCGAGTACTTGAGCAAGCTTGAACGCGCAGCAATAATAGTAAACCAAGGGCTTACGATTTGCGCGCATGCTCATCTTCAGCTTCGCGACACTGAAGGCATTGGTGAAGCCCTGAAACGGCGAATCAACATCCAAATCGAAAAATTGCGGGATAACCGCTTTGAGGTGGCGTTAGTTGGCCTGGAAAAGGCTGGCAAAAGCACGCTGTTGAACGCGTGGCTGGGTCACTTATTGTTGCCGGCGCGGGACGAACGCTGCACGTACACAACCACTGAAATCCGGTCTGCAGCATCGCTAGCTGAACAGCGGTATGAAGTGGATTACCACACTCCGGAAGACTTCCTCAAGACACTTGCTGCAACCGAGAAGACGTTTGCCAATATGCCCGAAGGCACTGATCGCGCCCGGCTCGCGAAGGAACTGGATGAGCTAAGACGCGTAAAAAGTTCCGTTCTTAAAAATGATCGCGCAAGTCGGAAAGTAGAAACTTTTCTCTGTGTTGAAGAAGTCCGTGACGACCTCAAGCGGTTGATTGCGGACCCGATGAACGCCCGCGCTATAGCCCGGATCACAATCCACACGCCGTTATTAACCGAGACTCGAAACATCATCTTCCACGATGTACCCGGGTTCGACTCCCCTGTCACGCTCCACCAACGGCAGGCGCTCGAGAGGCTGGCTTCCGCGGACGCGATTATCTATGCGAAAGCATTCCGTCCGCCGGATCTCGTTGTGAACGAAGTGCAAATGCTTGAGGCCGCTGATCGGGAGGACGAACACGTCAAGCTTAAAGGCAAGGTGATTGTTGCCCTCACGCATGTAGACTCAGCTGTTTCCCGTCAGCAGTTCCTGGAACTTGTTGCGTCCGCACAGCGGATCTGGAAGGATAAAGCCGAACTTAGCCCGGATCGAGTCATTCCAGTATGCCCTCTTGCCGAGTTGATCCTGAGAGGAACAGCAGGTTCGGATGGAATGCAGGCAAAAGAAGAGGTTTTGACCCGTATGCGCGTACTTCGCGCTGGCGAAGTAGACGTTTCCGGAATATCGGCGCTGAAGGCTGAGGTCAACCGCTACATAGAGCAGGACCGTGCAAGAGTCTTGCAGAACCGCTGCGAGGGTCTGCTCAGCGACGCTGAGAGATTCCGATCGAGTATTTCAAAAAACATTCGTATCGCCTATCCCGGGGCCGAGATAAACGCCGAAGCTGCCGACCGTGTCTATGAGCAGCGCAGATTCGACGACTGGTGGGCGAAAGAGTGGACACAAATCCACAAGGAGTTCCACGAGTTTTATTATCAGAGGGTTCGACCACGAATTAATCCCGACGACACCCCACAAATCTCGGACCCCTTGAAGACCTTTCAGAAACAGTACGCCTCAGGCATTGACGCGTTCATCAAAAGCCTTCCCTGTGATGACGCGAGTCTTCGGAAACTATATCAATACGCGGCAGACGGACCTAGCGGGGTCAGCGATCCTCTCAGGGGTCACGTGGAACTGCGCAAGCACATCACGGAAAGCGCACAGAAGAATGTCAAGACGGTCGTTCTAGCAAAGGCGGACTGCCTTACCGAGCTTATGAAGACCACGTTGTCATGGATACACCAACGCTTCTGGTGCATTCCGGAAACTCAGGCCGAACTTGGCGCTGATGCCGATGCCCTTCTCCGCTTCATGTCGGGCGTGCAGACGGTCTTCCTTCGCTTTGCTCGACCGGCTATAAATCTTTTCCTCTGGGCGCCTCGATTCTCACGTGAACGTTTGCTCGAACAGTACAAAGCTGACGTATCCATCCTGCAGCAACACTATCAAGGGAAGGACAAGGCAAGTCGCAATCTCGATATTTTCCTTTCAGTCGGTGCCTGGATGGTTGAGCAATCATCGCTTGGAGAAGCCAAGAAGATCTTCAATGGAATGCTCTCGCAAAACAAGAGGAAGGAAGAGAGCCTTGCGTCGATCAGTCTTGAGATCCGCGAAGATGTGCAAGCATTGGCGGATTATTTGAAAGAGAGCGTATTCTATGCCGCAGGGTTCTTCGATATTTGCCATCAACACATGGAAGACTTAAAGAACGAATTTGAGTTGCGAGGAGCTAACCGCCGCTGGTACGATATCGTTCGATCTGCATATATCTATGGCCATCCGGACGTATGCGCCGTCGCGCCCAAGTGTGATGCGGAGACCAAAATCCGCCGTGAGGTGCTTGCCGAATTGAAGATATTGGAAAATCTGGGGCTAACCACGTCCAGTGACGGTATACCCTTCGCAGCGTAATCGGCGGCGTAGAAAGACTTCAAGATTTCCGTACCCGAGGCCGAGGATTTTAATGAAAGGCAGGACAGGCGGACCGTCCCGCCCTGTAGTCCATTGCAGGCGTCACTCCCAAAAAGGTCGGGAGCTATCTTGATAGGCAGGAGTCTCCTTCGTGACCAGACAACGTGTGGCGTTTGGAACTGATTTGCAACCGGCTCAGCTTCGTAAAGAACTCCAGGACGGAACCAGTTCCGATATGCGAAGGAGGCGCGCCATCGTCGGCTTCTCCTTGTTCGGCATGGCGAGTATGGCGGCGGTCAGCCTGTTACAGACGGGAGTCGTTAGGCACTTGCCCGATCCACCGCTCGACAGCTTCGATTCGGATCAGGTGAATTCCTCCGATCTCGCCTATCAACTTGGAACTCCGGACGGTACACTCAGCCTGGCTGGTCTGGCGATGAACGTCCCGCTCGCGGGGTTCGGGGGAGCCGACCGGGCTCAAACAACACCCCACGTTCCGCTGATCGCAGGCATCAAATCAGGCGTGGAAGCGATAGCGGCAGGTTGGTATTTCTATCAAATGCCAGCCAAGGAAAAGAAGTGGTGCGCGTACTGCATTGCCGGCGCCTTCGCCAACTTTGCGATTTTCGCCTTGACGGTGCCCGAGGCGTTGAGAGCAGTCGCCACGCTTCGATCTAGATGAACTTTCCGTCCACACTCGCCCAACATGGATTTGACGGGCTGCGCCGTGCTGCTGTCGAGACTTTGCAAATTAACGTGGGAAAGGTTTGCAATCAGGCCTGTCATCACTGCCATGTCGAAGCGGGACCGAAACGCACCGAGAGCATGACGCGCGAAACGGCGGAGCGAGTGCTTAAGCTTCTTCGTAACACGTCGGAGGTGCAGACGGTTGATATTACAGGCGGCGCACCTGAGTTGAATCCGAATTTCCGAAAAATTGTCGAAGAGAGTTGCGGGCTTGGCAAGAAGGTGATAGATCGCTGCAATCTCACAATCCTCCTTGAGCCGGGTTTCGAGGATTTGCCCGCGTTTCTTGCCGCCCAACGCGTAGAAATCACGGCCAGTCTGCCTTGCTACACGCAGGAAAACGTGGACAAGCAGCGCGGCAGAGGAGTTTTCGAACACAGTATCAGGGCGTTGCAGATTCTGACCCGGCTCGGGTACGGCTTGCCCGATTCTACTCTCAGGCTCAATCTGGTATTTAACCCCGGAGGAGCTGCGTTGCCGCCGCTCCAGGAAGCGCTGGAACTGGAATATAAGAAGCACTTGCACGAACAGTTTGGAATCGAATTTCATCGGCTGCTCACGATTACAAACATGCCTATCCGGCGGTTCTCGGACTTCCTGGTCCGCCTTGGGCAACAAGAGCAGTACGCTAAACTTTTGGCCGACAACTTCAATCCCGCGACGGTCGATCATCTGATGTGCCGGAGCCTCGTGAGTGTCTCTTGGGACGGGCTCTTGTATGACTGCGACTTCAATCAGATGTTAGATATGCCCGGCCCCGGAAAGTTTTCCATTTGGAACATCGATTCTTTTGCATCTGCTGTTGGGCAGCCGATTAGTGTTTCGAATCATTGCTTCGGCTGCACCGCGGGCGCGGGGTCCAGTTGCGGCGGGAAGCTTCAGTAACTCTCAGCAGCAACAGGTACGCCGCTCAATCGTTAGGCTCAGAATACAGGATGGTTGCATCAAGCATTGACGTAGATACGGTGACCGGAATTCCCGTTTGCATTTTCGCGAAATCTCCCGTTCCAGGCAAGGTCAAAACGCGTCTGGCTCTAAGTATCGGTGACGGCCCGGCCGCATCGTTGGCCGTCGCGATGTTGTGCGACGTCTGGTCGGTAGTTAGTGACGCGGCTGGGGTCATGCCGGTGTTAGCTGCGGCGGAGGAGGGCAGCTTTCCCGTGAGCGCACGTGAAAACTTTTGGTTACAGGGACCTGGCGAGCTTGGATTTCGTATAGAACAGATTCTACGCCGGGGATTGAGTGATGCACCCGCTGCAATCGCCCTTGGGGCCGACTCGCCACTCCTGACACCCGCCCACGTAAACGATGCTCTCCATCAACTTGAAACCAGCGATGCCGTGATCGGCCCATGTTGCGATGGCGGCTTCTATCTCTTAGGACTTCACCACTGTCCTCCTGGATTGTTACAGAACGTACCCTGGAGCACTGCGGAAACCTGCGAGAAAACGGCGCGGCAGTTGCGTTCCCAAGGCATGAGTGTATGCCAGCTTGAGGTTCTTTCCGACGTTGATACATTGCCGGATCTTCATGCGCTGTATAACCTCATGCAGGAGGCTCCTCCGGAGATCGCGCCCTTTACACGGCAGTGGTTCGCGAGAGAATTTGAATGGTTAGCATCATAGTCCCTGCTTTGAACGAAGCCTCGCAGATTACTGAGACGCTTAGCGCTCTCCAAGATCTGCAAGGTGAGAAGGAAATCATGGTTGTGGACGGCGGGAGTGACGACGAAACCGCAGCGTTGGCGCGCCACTGCGGCGTTAGAGTGCTGCAATCGGCCCGGGGCCGCGGAATTCAGCTTCACGCGGGAGCCGCGCAAGCACACGGAAGCGTATTGTGGTTCGTTCATGCCGACACGCTTCCGCCCGGCCAAGCGTTGAATAAGATCGAATGCGCGCTGAGGGATTCTACTGTGGTTGGCGGCAATTTCGGACTCACCTTTGACGGCCCCACGCGGGCAGCGCGGCTGTTAACCGGCATCTATCCTACGCTGCGATGGTTGAACCTCTGCTACGGCGATTCGGGCGTCTTCGTGAGGCGTGATGTCTATGAAGAGATTGGCGGCTTTCGCCCATTGGCGCTCTTTGAAGATCTGGATCTCTTGAAACGGCTTCGCAAGGCGGGGCGATTTGTACATTTGGAATGCCGGATCACCACGTCCTCGCGCCGCTTTGAAAACCGGAACTTCGCGCTTATGTGGACGCACTGGACGGCCTTGCAGGTATTGTATTGGGGCGGCGTCTCGCCCAATCTCCTTGCTCGCTGGTACCGGCACACAAGGCGGATTACGGGCTAGGTAAGCGCATCAAATGACTGCCGCACAGGTAGGCCATCGTATTCGGGAGCCTCGGCAGGTCCGCGGAACGGTAGCATCAGCGCGTTCCCGAGCGTCACCCGATCTTCTTCCAGGAAGCCACGGACGCCCAATGTGATCTCAGCCTGCGGGATTTCGGTTCGGAATGTGGCATGCAGATAATCCCAGATAGTAAGTCCGCTCGACCAGTTCGAATTTACCTGTTCCGGCGCTATTGAATGATGAATGCCGTGGAGACGTGGAGTTACCAGAATCCTGGCGAGTTTACGTTCCACCCTGATTGGTAGACGCACGTTCGAATGGTGAAACAGAATACATAAAAATAGGAACACTTGCCACGCGGCGACGGTTCCCGGCGTTGGTCCAATCACCGCGATCTGTGCAGCGCGAAAGAGAATGGAAATGGCAATCTCGCCGAAGTGGAAGCGCAAGGCAGTCGTGGCATCCATTTCCAGATCCAGGTGATGAACCCGATGAAAGCGCCACAATACGGGAACCCGGTGCGTCAGGAAATGCCACCAATAGAGCGTGTAGTCGAGAAGAAGGATCCCAGCAACGCTTCTGGCCAGGGCGGGAAGTGGAGCGCGCGGCAGGAGGCCCCAATGTTTCACCTGCACGAACTCGGCAAGAGCGAACGCTACCGGGAGTTCTACGGCCTGCATCACTGACCCGGCCGCAGCGGCGATCGTGAGATTCCGGGCGTCACGACGAATTTTGCTCCGGTGCACGGGCCTGAGCGCTCGTCGGTTCTCGAACCAAATCAGGCCCAATATCAAAGTTCCTACGATAATTCCGCGGATCGAGTTCGGTATCGGGTTATTCATCGGCGGTATGACCATAAGATACGCCATAAACTGCCGCAGCTGTGCTCTTTTCCCGTCGCGAGATAAACTGGCAATTGGCCTCAGACGCAGTGCCTTTCGGTTTGAGTGCCCAACCTCTATATGAAGATCCATGAGTATCAGGCGAAAGCGATCTTAGCCAAGTACGACGTCCCGGTGCCGCGCGGGGAAGTTGCTTACACGGTTGAGGAAGCGGAACTGGCGGCGAAGAAGATCGGCGGCAGCGTTGTTGTGAAAGCCCAAATTCACGCCGGCGGACGCGGCAAGGGCGGCGGGGTTAAGATTGCCCAGAACGCCACCGAAGCCGCGGAAATTGCGAAGAAGATTATGGGTATGACGCTGGTCACGCATCAAACCGGTCCTGAAGGCCGCGTGGTGCAGCGCCTACTGATCGAAGAAACGCTCCCAATTGAGCGGGAACTGTATCTTGGAATCGTTTTGGATCGTGCCACCGGCGAGTCGGTCTTCATGGCGTCGAAAGCGGGCGGCATGGAGATCGAAGAAGTTGCCGCGACCACGCCCGAACTCATTTTGAAAGAGGCGCTGATTCCCGGTTTGCCGCTCCAGCCGTTCCAAGCGAATAAACTTGCCTTCGGCATTGGCATTCCGGCCACGAGCGTAAGAGCGGCCTCAGCGGCCATGATCGCGCTTTCAAAGGCCTACGATGCGATGGATGGTTCGCTCGCCGAAATCAATCCCTTCATTCTGACGAAAGACGGAAAAGTATACGCGCTCGACGCGAAAATCAATATCGACGATAACGCGCTTTACCGGCACAAGGATCTGCTTGAATTGCGCGATCTGAATGAAGAAGATCCGCTTGAAGTGGAGGCGTCCCGCTTCGGTCTGAATTACATCAAACTCGAAGGCAACATCGCTTGCATGGTGAATGGAGCCGGTCTCGCGATGGCAACGATGGACATCATCAAGTACGCTGGCGGACAACCCGCGAACTTCCTGGATGTCGGCGGCGGAGCGAATGCGGAGCAGATCAAGAACGCATTCCGGATTCTTCTATCCGACCCCAGCGTCAAAGCCGTGCTCATCAACATTTTCGGCGGCATTCTACGCTGCGACACGCTGGCGAATGGTGTCATCGCGGCGGCAACGGAACTGGACATAAAAATTCCGGTGGTCGTACGAATGGAAGGCACGAACGTCGAACTCGGACAGAAAATTTTGAGGGAGTCAGGCTTCAACTTTACGGTGGCGGACGGCATGAAAGATGCGGCCGAGAAAGTAGTGAGGCTCGCGCAATGAGCGTACTGATCAACGAAAAAACCAAGGTTCTGTTTCAAGGTTTCACCGGCCGCGAAGGCACGTTTCACGCCGAGCAGGCCATCAAGTACGGCACCCATGTAGTAGGAGGCACGACTCCCGGCAAGGGTGGTCAAACGCATCTGGACCGGCCGGTTTTTAATACCGTCGAAGAGGCGGTTGCTAAGACCGGTGCGAACGCTTCCGTGATTTTCGTTCCACCGCCATTCGCCGCCGACGCCATCATGGAAGCGGCTGACGCGGGTCTCCCGCTGGTGGTCTGCATTACCGAAGGCATTCCAGTCAATGACATGATCCGCGTCTGGGCTTACCTGAAGACCAAGCCTGGCGTGCGGCTGATTGGGCCGAACTGTCCCGGTGTGATCACTCCCGGCAAATGCAAAATCGGTATCATGCCGGGCCATATCCATCTGCCCGGTCACGTCGGCATTGTTTCGCGCTCCGGCACTCTGACCTATGAAGCGGTAGGCCAGTTGACTAAGCTTGGCATCGGCCAGTCAACCTGCATTGGGATTGGCGGCGATCCGATTATTGGCACCAATTTCACCGATGCCATTAAGCTCTTCAACGAAGATCCGGACACGCACGCGATTATCATGATCGGTGAAATCGGTGGCAGCGCCGAAGAGACAGCGGCCGAGTACGTGAAGGCCAATGTCAAGAAGCCTGTGGTCGGCTTCATTGCCGGACAGACCGCGCCTCCGGGACGCCGCATGGGGCACGCCGGAGCGATCATTTCAGGGGGCGCCGGACGGGCGGAGGACAAACTCGCCGCTATGGCGGATGCTGGCATTGTTGTCTGCCCGTCTCCCGCACTCATGGGCGAGAAGATGCAGCAGGCGCTCGCATCCCGCACCGCTTAACTCTCAACAGCAAGGAAACTATTCATCAGATGGCATTAGAACGCACTTTTGCGATTATCAAGCCCGACGCAGTGAAAAATAATCACGTTGGCGACATCCTCGGCATCATTGAGCAGCAGGGCTTTCGCGTCCTCGGACTGAAGCTTCGCCGTTTAACGAAGAACGAAGCTGAGGCATTCTACGGAGTGCACAAAGATCGGCCGTTCTTCCCCGGTTTGGTCACGTTTATGACGGAAGGTCCCGTTGTGTTACTTGCATTAGAGCGCGAGAACGCCATTTCCAAGTGGCGCGACGTGATGGGCGCGACGAATCCGGCGAATGCGGCTGAAGGGACGATCCGCAAGCGCTTTGCCGACAATATCGAACGGAATTGCGTTCACGGGTCCGATGCTCCCGAGACTGCCGCAGTTGAAATTCCGTTCTTTTTCGCTGGGGCCGAACTGCTTTAGGCCTCGAATGACGCAGCCCGCAAATCCTGAAACCGTTTTGGTGACGGGAGCCGCGGGCTTCATCGGAAGCCATCTCGTGGACCGGCTTCTCCAATTGGGTCACCAGGTGGTGGGCGTTGACAATTTGTCGCGTGGCACACGCCGTAATCTGGAGCGGGCCGCTCAATCTTCCGCTTTCAAATTTTTCGAAGCCGATGTTTCCGACCTCGATTCGTTGCGGCACGCGTTTTCCGGTTACGACGTCAAGACGGTCTGGCACATGGCCGCGAACTCCGACATCGAAGCTGGCGTTGCGGACTCGTCCATCGATCTGCGCGACACCTTCATGACCACATTCAATACTCTGGCAGTGATGCGCGAGCGGGGTATTTGCAATTTTGTCTTCGCATCCAGTTCGGCGGTTTACGGTATGCATGACGGCGTGCTCACCGAAGAAAGCGGGCCGCTTTTTCCGATTTCCAACTACGGCGCGATGAAGCTTGCGTCGGAAGGCATGATCACCGCCGCAGTCGAGAGTTTTCTCGAACACGCCTGGATTTTTCGTTTTTCCAATGTGGTTGGTTCCCGCCCTACGCACGGGATTATCTACGATTTACTAAACAAGCTCTCTCGAAATCCCCCTGATCTTAAGGTCCTTGGTGATGGCAGCCAACAGAAGCCTTATCTACACATCTCGGAGCTTATCGACGCCATGCTTTTCGTTCACGAGAGGGCACGAGATCCGCTGAACCATTTCCTCGTTGGTCCAGCTGACGAGGGCGTCTCAGTCAAAGAGATTGCGCAGGCCGTTCTGCGTAAGACGTCCTCCTCCATTCCGATCCGCTTCAGCGGCGGCAGCGGAGGATGGGTTGGAGACGTGCCGCGCTTCCGCTACTCAACGGACAAGCTGAGGCGGCTCGGATGGCAGGCAACCTTGAGTTCGAGAGAAGCAATCGAGAAGGCTGTGGCTGAGATTTCCGCCAAGCCGCAGGTGCAAGCGTAACCGTGCAACTCGTCATCATCGCGGGCGGCCAGGGGACGCGGCTCAAGGAGCGAATCGCCGATCTTCCGAAGCCCATGGTCGAGATAGGCGGCAAGCCTCTGCTGGAACACCAGATCCTACTCGCCCGCAAACACCGCATCGAAGACATTCTGATGCTCACCGGTTTCGGCGCCGAGCACATCGAAAGCTACTTCGGAGATGGAGCCAAGTGGGGCGTGCGCATCGCGTATCACCGCGAGCCGCGGCCGCTAGGTACCGCTGGAGCCGCCCTCAACGCCTTCGGCAAACTTGATCGGACTTTCATGGTCATGTACGGCGATACCATGCTGAACATCGACCTTCGCCGGATGATGGCCGCTCATCCGCCGGACGCCCTAGCTTCACTGTTCCTGCACCCGAACGACCATCCGCAGGATTCAGACCTGGTAGAAGTAGACGACACGAACCGGATCGCAGCACTGCATCCGTATCCACATCCACCCGATTCCTACTTCGGCAATCTGGTGAACGCCGCGCTGTACATTGTAGACAGAAGCGCTCTGCCGGACGACGCACAAACCGGCTCTTTCGATTTTGCAAAGCATCTCTTCCCTGCGCTGATCGCGAGCGGGGCAAAACTGCGCGGCTACGTCAGCCGCGAATACATCAAAGACGCCGGAACACCCAAACGGCTCGACCGCGTGCGCCACGATTACGCGTCGGGCTGGATTCAGGCCGGCTCATTCGAAACTCCAGTACCTGCAATCTTTCTGGATCGCGACGGCACGCTGAACCACGAGCGCGGCTGGCTCAATGCGGCGGACCAGATGGATCTCCTGCCGGGAGCGGCTGAAGCTGTACGGACCATCAATGAAGCCAGCCGCCTAGCCGTCCTAATCACGAACCAGCCAGGCATTGCACGCGGTGAGTGTACGGAAGCGCAACTGAAAATAATTCACAACAAGCTCGAATGGCAGCTTGGGGAAAGCCAAGCGTACCTTGACGGCATTTATTTTTGTCCGCATCACCCGGATGCCGGCTTCCCCGGCGAGCGCGCAGATCTGAAGATCGCCTGCAACTGCCGAAAGCCCGAAATCGGACTGCTCCGACAAGCAGCCCGCGACCTAAACGCCGATGTGAGCCGTTCCTGGATGATTGGCGACCGTGCGTCGGATATTCATGCTGCCGCGAAGTTTGGTATCCGTTCAGCGCTCGTGCGTACCGGACCTTTAGGCGGCTCCGCGGCCCAGTCCTGCCAGCCGGATGGCGTCTTCGATACGGTTCTGGAAGCTACAAACTTCATACTGAGCGAGCAACTCGTCCGCGCATGATCATCACCCAGACGCCGCTTCGCATGAGTCTGGCCGGAGGCGGCAGCGACATTCCCGCTTTTTACCGCAGGTTCGGCGGAGCCGTTGTCAGTACAGCAATCGACAAGTACATCTACGTCAACGTGAACAAGAAGTTCGACAACGGTATTCGCGTCAGCTACTCGCGAACGGAAGAGGTGGGTTCCGTCGGTCAGGTTCAGCATCCGATCGTCCGCGAGTCGCTCAACCAGCTTGGCATCCAGGGTGGAATCGAGATCACTTCCATCGCCGACATTCCCTCGCGCGGCACCGGGCTGGGCTCGTCAAGCTCATTCACGGTTGGTCTGCTGTTGGCTCTCCATGCATTTCAGTCGCGCTATGTGTCACCGGCGGGATTGGCGGAACAAGCCTGTAAGGTTGAGATCGACCTCTGCGGCGAACCTATCGGGAAACAGGATCAATACGCTGCCAGCTTCGGAGGTCTCAACTTTATTCGCTTCGAGCCCGACGACAGCGTAATTGTTGAACCCCTCCTCTGCCCGCCGGAAATTCTTGCCAGACTGCAGGAATCGCTGATTACGTTTTACACAGGGAGCACTCGTCAGGCATCTTCGGTTCTCGTCGGGCAGACCCAACAGGCCAAATCCGATCAAGCGACGCAAGATCTGTTGCAGCGCATGACAAAACTCGCGTACTCACTCCGTGAAGAATTAAACGGCGGACATATCGACGCGCTCGGCGAAATTCTCGATGAAGGCTGGAATCTGAAACGACAGGTACATCCAGGAATCAGTAGCTCGGCTATCGACGATTGGTATGAAAGGGGTAAACGAGAAGGAGCTTTGGGAGGGAAACTGCTGGGAGCGGGCGGAGGTGGGTTTCTGACCTTCTTTGCGCCGCCCGAACGGCACCGGGATATAGAACGGTCGCTGAACTTACGGCGTATCGAAATGAAGCTGGAACGCTCCGGGTGCCGCGTGTTGCTTTACCACAACTAGTCGTCACCAAAAAGAATCGGACCCAAAGCGGTAATCCTCCGACCTACCAGCCTTGGGCCCGAAATTGGAAATTCGACTTACGCTACTCTTGCTTCCAGACCGCTCGGCACTTCCAATGCGTTTGCGAGCGCCTTCCTTGTCTTTTCCGCCAAATTGCGCAGCCGCGCGTGTTTCGGCCGGCTCAACCGTCTTTCCACGCTGCGCCGCGCTCTCAGCAGGCGAATTCGAACAGCCGTTTCAGACCAGCCATGTTGACGGGCAATTTCTTGAACTTTGTACCCTTCGATGTAATGCCCTTCGAGCACCACCCGGTCATTCGGCTTGCATTCGTTTAAAATACGTTTTACATCGATGGCGGCCACGTTCATACGCGGCGGCGCCTGTAATTCCGGCAACGTCTGGGTTTGTGGCTCGCGCCGCAAAAATGTCCGGTGAATATTCAGTGCAATGCTATTCGTCCAGGTAAGGACTAGATTCGGATCTCTCAACTGCTCGCGGCGCTCCCAGCCTTTTGCCCAAGCCGCTTGGGCCGTGTCAAGCGCCGCGTCGTAGGACAGACCTCGCGACACAAGGAAACGTACCGTAAGATTGAACCCCTTCTGATATGCTTTGCCGTACTCTTCTGTCGTCATTTTTTTTGGCTCCACCGCTCCCGAAATTGTTTTATTTTGAATTTCGCCGGGGATTCCCATTTTTTGAAAATCACCCTGCGTTCCGGTGGCCTCTTTGGACCACCTTTAGACGGTTACTTTCGCGTCCGTCTCACGGGCTACTCTTAGGCAGTTTTCGTGCCAAAACCACGTACGGATGAAATGGTCAGCCGGGAATTGCGGGAGAAATACTTTCAAAATGAATAAGATACGCAGCCTACCCGAGGACTTATCTGGGGATAAGTTTCGGCATCGAAGCGACAGCACGCGCAGCAAATCTTGCCGAGCGTAGGAAAAATTGCCGCCGCGCGAATGGGGATTTTCCGGCTTATTTCAAAGCGGAATGCAGACGGACCTCACGGATAGAGTTACCGTGCTTCCGATCACTGGATAGACTGGAATTAAAACGCTAATGTCTAGCGAATGAATGACTTCGCTCTTCAGCCGAGCGGCTGACACAAAAAAGGACGCTATAACAGTGCCTAACCGGCCTACTTAGGCTTAGTTTCGGTTTGGGATGCCGTGGCAGTGGGAGTTTCGGGTTTGGGTGGCTCTTCGGTGGCAGCTTTCATGCTGTCGCGGAACGAACGAATTCCCTTACCCAGGCCCTGGCCGAGTTCAGGCAACTTCTTAGGCCCGAACACAAAAAGAGCGATCACCAGAATAATGAGCAAATGGGTCGGTTGAAACAGTCCGTCTAACATGAGCTTCTCCGGGGCAGGATTTTGCTGCCTGATTAAAGTATATATGAGCTGACGATAGTCGAGTAAACTTTCGCGTATTTTAGACACCCCCTCGCGGTTGACAACATTTTGAGTGTCGGCTATAGTTCTGAAGTACTGAACTATCAATTAGTTGAGGCCTCTCCACTGCTTCCCATGGGCCTCCCCCGGTGCAAGAGTTCAGTTCTTCCAGGTGAATAGCGGGATCCCATCCGGTTTTTTTTAGCCGCGTGGAGGTACCAGCTTAGGGATTGATAACGAACATGGCCGGTCCTTCTGACGAGTACGTTGAGGTAAGCGCGAATGCCGATCGTGAAGACTACCAGGCATTCCTCGATGATTACAGCAGCCAATTCGCGCCCACCGAGGGCGGTGAATTCCTTCATGCCCGCGTTCTGAGCGTTTCCGAAAAGGAAGTGATCGTCGATATAGGACGCAAGATCGAAGGGCTCGTTCCCGCTTCGCAGTTTCCGCAGGCGGAGGGGAAGCCCGCCGTCAAGCCCGGCGACACTATCGAAGTGGCATTCGACCGGACCGGCGAGCCGGTCGAGGGCTACATTCTGCTTTCCCATGAACGTGCTTTTCGCCGCCATGCCTGGGAACGTCTCGAAAAAAT
>JALYVD010000085.1 GCA_030853405.1 Acidobacteriota bacterium
GCTGTGTTCCTGATCCGTACATCCGATGACCACGTCGGCCCAGACAACCGCGTCCAACACTTCCGCTTGCGGCAGCGCCCCCTGGATCGCCGTGATCCGGCAGCGCGGGTTGATCCGCTTGATGTGCCGACGGGCGATCTCCACCTTGACTGTCCGCTTTTCGATATCGCGGATCTCGCTCCCATGAACCCGCTCGTAATTCGAGGCGGCGAAGCGGTCGGGATCGACCACGATCAGATGGCCGACGCCCGCTCGCGCGAGCGCCTCGATCACGGGCGAGCCGGTCCCGCCGGCTCCGATGACCGCGATGGTGCTGCGATCCAACCGGTCTGCCGCCTCTTCCCCGAAGGCAGATTCCAAGCGCGCAGTACGCGCCCGCAGCGCGCCCGTCCGGCGCGACGGTGCCGGACGATAGTCGCTTAGCGTGATATGACAGCCTTCCAACGCAAACCGTCCTACCCGGTGCCATTGTCCTTTCCAGAATACCCGACCAGTTCCCGATATTCGCCCTGACGCATCATGGGCGAATATCAGGCTGACATACGGACGGCCCGGCGCGAAACCGGAAAAAAATTCCGCGAAATAGCCGTCCATATCGTCGTCGATCCAGCTAGGAGAAGTGCGGCAGCCTTCAGGGTGCGAATGCACGACGCCGACAGCCAGGTCATGCCGCTCCGCGGATAGGGCAGTCCGAAGCGTGTATGGCTCGAATATTCCGACGTGGCCGACGTTTTCGTCCATGTCACCCGGCAACGGCCCGTCGACCTGTGCAAGCGTCAGTACCAGACCCTGCGGCGTTTCCCGCCAGCCGCACCGGACGAAACTTGCCCACTCCGCATCGGGATAGCGCCTAGTGACAAGGTTCAGGAGGGCGCTGACCTCCGGCTTGGCAGCCCGCATCAGGATAGCTGCCGGCTCCTTCGCGTATGAGACTATTGTCCGCGTTTTTTTCATGAAAATCTTCTGATTAACTGAGCTGGCCGAGCCAGGAGACAAGTTCTGGGAAGTAGGTGTGGAACCCGTAGATCATAGAGTCCCAAGGAGGCGCGCCTCCCCCGTTATGCGGATGGTAACTCACCAGCCTCCATTCCCGGCCCTCAGCTGTCATGCCCCCATGCACGTTGACGTCACCGACAGCTTTTCCCAGGAACGGCGAACCGGAAGGCAACCCAGCCAGGTCGATGGCACCGGCAGGATATCCGCCCGGAACCGGCACGATCACCTCCGTCGTCTTCGGCAGCCCCAGGCACTCCCCGGCGGTCGGCACGTCGTAGTAGATCACGGCCATTCCGTTGTTTCCCCCGCGTTGGCTGGGAACGAGGGCGGCCCTTTGGCCGCCCTCTCCCAACTGCGCCAGTTCCCGCTCGATGCGTTTATCCATGGCCGCCGTTCACCTTCTCGCGGGTCACCAGGAACTGTTCGCCCTTGCAGACCACGATCTTATCGCCGATAGCGATCTCGACGTTCTTCCCATCCTTCTCCTGCTTCACAACGGCATTCTCGCTGGGAATCTTTGCCAGGGCCGCGATCTCGCCGCCCGTCATCTCGTGCTTGACACCGTCCTGCTCGGTCTTCCTGAGACGGTTGACGAAGATGAACAGGTTGTCCTGGTGATGGTGGTGATTCTCTGGCTGTTCCACAATCACTTCTTCGACGATGATCTCTTCGATCCGTCCCTCGCGGTCCTCGACCACGATCACTTCCTCTACGGCGCCGATTACCTGCGCCCCGCGCACGAGCGTATCGTATTCCATTTGCGTTGACCCTCCCTCTATTTGTTGAGCATTTTTGACGAGGTTCATGCCTACGATCTCATGTCCTCAGTAGTGAGTGCTAGTCGGATGCAGGGTTTTTGCCATCGTCTGGGGAAATTAAATTTAGGAAATTAAAATATATCTGCATGGCGAATGAAGCCGGGGTTTACAGCACTTGCAAGTGCGGCCCCAGCATAACGGAGGCGCATTTTTGTTGGACGAACTGAGGCAGCGTCTGGACAGCGAACCCTGGGACGAGTATTTGGAACGGCTCACTCTGTATGCTCAGAGTTTGCTCAAAGCGCGCACCTGGCGCGGCGAGGCCAACGGCGGCGTTCCGGGCGGCAAGGAAGCCAAGGATTTCGCCCTGGAAGCCGTATGTGACTTGTACTGCGGCACCCGCAAATGGAACACTGAGACACATCCGAGCCTGATCCGGTGGCTCTTCGCCGTCGTAAGGAGCGAAGTCTCTAATGCAGTCGTCTCAAGGAGCAACCAGGAGAGGCGTGAAGACCCGAACGTGCCGGAGAAAGGCCAGCGCGACGCCGAGACGGAAGTGCTGACGATCCTGGAGTATGTTAAAGACGAGCCTGCCCTATACCGATATGCTGAGTGTATCCTTGGGGGGTGTGACGACCGGGCTGACATCGCCGAGCAGTTAGATATCCCACTGACGCAGGTAGACAATTTGCGCCGCAAGATGAGACGCCGCCTCGATACCTACTACGGGTTGTAATCCACTAAAACTCACTAATGCTTATGAAGGAGACGAACGACCATGGCAACTGAGCGCCGCCCGAAAGAGGCCTCGGAAATCTTAGCCGCCCTGCATTCCCTGTCCCTCGACACGGAAGAGGAAATCTTGGCCATGTCGCAGGACGAGGTACGGGCGCGCCTGCAGGCGGACGGCATTGACCCGGATATCGCAAGCACGGAGACGAAGCGCCGCTTTCGGGAGATCCGGGGGAGGCAAAAGCTCGCCGCCGCGCGCGAACAGCGCCAATCACACGCCGCGTTTCTGTCTCAACGCTCGCCTGCATCTGGCCGCATGAGCTTCGACCAAATCCGGACGGAAGTTTCCAGGCGGCTGAACCAGTTGTCTTCCACCAAGTCCGCACCGGCCCAGGTCTACTTCAACCGGTTTCAGAATTCCTCAGATGACGATTTGCCGGGTTTGCTAGACGATCTGCGGCTGCTTGAGGAAATAGACAAAGAGGAAGTGGACAAAGAAAGCGACCCGTATCATGGCTGACCCTGATATCCACGGTGCGCGGCGTGCGGCTTCCCAGCTCCTCGAAGAGTATTGCATCACCGACCCCACGCAGATCTGCATCCATGACATCGCTTATGACCGTCATGTGCTCGTGCGCGAGGAAGACCTGATCGGTGCGGAAGGGCGGCTCTTGCGAAAAGGGCAGTGGGGCATCGTTCGGGTCCGACCCAACCCGCTTTATCCCGGCCGGGTACGTTTCAGCATCGCCCACGAGTTGGGGCATTGGGAGCGCCACATGCAGCTTTCGCAGGCGTGGCTTTGCTCCAGCCGCGACATCCATGCTTATTCCGGCAGCGCGGCTGAGATCGAGGCTAACGCTTTTGCGGGCGAACTCCTGATGCCAAGTTCGCTTTTGAGGCCAAAAATCTATGGCGGGCTTTCCATAGCCATGCTCTGCGATGTGGCCTCCGAGTTCGATACCAGCCTGACCGCAACGGCGGTCCGAGCCATTGAGGAAACCGACGAAGACGCCTACGTTATCTTCTCGCAGGACGGAATAACGCTTGATGTGAAATGCAATGGGCCATTTTCGGCTCAAAACGAGTCAAAATGAGAACTCTGCTAGTCTAAGGGGGGAATATCCTTGCTCAAGATTATGCTTGGCTGCAATGGTGAGCCCAGT
>JALYVD010000106.1 GCA_030853405.1 Acidobacteriota bacterium
CTTGCCGCCGCCGGAGTTTATAGCGTGGTTGCGGAGACGGTTTCGCTCCGCACTCGCGAGATAGCCATTCGACTCGCGCTCGGCTCCAGTCGTGCAGCCTTAATCCGCAGATTTGTTGCCGGTACTCTTCGATTCGTACTAATTGGCGAACTCACAGGGTTACTCGGCTCGCTTATTTTGGGCCGGTCCGTCTCAGAACTGCTCTACGGAATCAAACCAGGAGACGCCGTCGTCTTAGCCGTAGCGTTCTCATTTCTACTCGCGGTTTCGGCCATCTCAGCACTGATTCCCGTCTGGTTTGCATCGGGCCAAAGCCCCTATACCCTTTAATCCAGTTGCGGCGCTCCAGTGATAAGTTCGACGGGCGCAGACGGCCATCTTATAACTACTCGTAGTGGAGCGCCTTCAACGGTTCCACTCGCATCGCTCGCAAAGCCGGAAGAAGAGCTGCTAATGCCGAAACCACCGTCAACACACAGGCCGTAACAACTAGGGCCGACGGGTCTGTCTTCGAAGTTCCAAACAGCATTCCTTCCAGGAAACGACTCAACAAAAGTGCGCCAATTATGCCGATAGCGATTCCGAGCAACGATAACGCGAGACCTTGTCCCATGACCTGCCGAATTACTCGTTGTCGTTGCGCACCAAGAGCCATCTTGATGCCGAACTCCGTAGTACGCTGCTCAACTGAATAAGAGACTACACCGTAAATCCCGACTGCTGCCAGGCACAGTGCAAGTATTGAGAACATTCCAAGAACCAGTGTCAGGAAGCGCGGCCGAGTGGTGGAAGCCGCAATCACGTCCTCCATAGTGCGAACCTTCGCCAGAGGCAAAGTCGAATCGAGAGACGCGACCACTTTGCGAGCCGCGCCTGTCAGACTCAGCGGATCGCCGGCAGTCTTGATCACCACGTCAAAATTTCGTGGCGCATCCAATCTATACGAGTAGAAGATCTCGGTTCCAACGGGTTTATCCACGCCGGCGTTCTTGATATCGGCTATTACGCCCACCACTCGGCACCACGCTTTTGTCCCCGGGCGAATGCGATGCCCAATGGCTGATTGGTGCGGCCAGAATGTGCGCGCCATCGTGGCGTTTATGACAACGCCAGGCGAATTTTCGTTTTCGTCCCGCGAATCCGGCAAACGGCCGTCAACCAGACGAGCACCCAACGTCTCGAAGAAGCGCTCCCCCGTCGCCTGGTAGAACGCCACGTTTTGAATCGGCCCGTTCGGCACCGGGACGAAACCTTCAATGTCTGTGTCGTTGTCTACTTCACGGCGTAGGGGAGGGAGATCACCGGCCAAGGTCACAGAAACCGCACCCGGTATTGCTTGGAGCCGTCGCTGCAAATCTGACCAGAAAAGAATTCTGGGGCCTTGCTCCTTGTAAGCGTCAGCCGCGAGCGAAAGGTTGAATGTCAGCAATCCTTTGGCGTTGAACCCTGCATTGACTTCCTGCAATTTCCAGAAGCTTTGTATCATCAGGCCCGCGCCCGCCAGAAGTACAAAAGCCATGGACATTTGCGCTACTACCAACGCATTTCGAAAACGCTTTGAGGTTGCGCCTGATGAGGAACGGCCACTGACATTCTTAAGGCTTTCGAATACGCGAATGGCGGAGACGTGAATAAAGGGCGCCAGGCCGAAAAGGACACCAATCAGCAAAGAAACGGCCAGAGTAAATAAAAGAACAGGAAGGTTCAACGCAATTTCGGTAGCGCGCGGGATGCTGCCTGCGTTCGCCGATTCAATTAATTGCAGGCTTCCGAAGGCGACACCGATGCCCAGCATTGCACCAGCAAGAGCGAGAACTAATCCTTCCACCACAAATTGCTTGGCTAGATCGGAGGTGGATGCGCCAACGGCGAGGCGAACGGCGACCTCGCGCTGCCGGGATTCAGAACGTGCGAGCAAGAGATTCGCCACATTCACGCAAGCAATCAGCAACACCAACACAACCGCGCCGAGCAAAAGAAGCATCGCTTCTCTTGCTCCCCCCACCACTTCGTCATAGAACAGATACAGGCTGGGGTAGTGTTGCTTCGGAGTGAAAACGTGATGATTTGGCGAAGCAGATTCACCCCAACGCGCCACCAGGCCAGCCATTTCCAAACGCGCCTGCGTGAGAGTCACTCCGGATGCCAGCCGTCCCAGCACATCGTAGTTATGGCCGCCCGGGTTGACATGGTTCGCGTCAAGTTGGAGCGCGCTCCAGGCTTCGGTCGCATCGGTCTCACCCAGGGGGAAAGCAAAACCCTGCGGCATCACACCAATGATAGTGGCTTTAGAGTTGTTCAGAGTAGTCTCTTTGCCGATGATATGTGGGTCGCCTCCGAACACGCGCTGCCATAATCCATACGACAGCATCAGCACCGTAGGCGCTCCGGGCGAATCGTCTTGCTTGCTGATGAGACGGCCCAAGAAGGGTTGAACTTTTAACATTTTCGGAACCTCGGCGCTCACGAACGTCGCCGTCACTCGCGTCGGGTGATTGCGTCCGGCCAGATTGACGCCCGTGGTGGCCGAAGCGCCGATCAGGTCGAAAGACTTAGCCGATTTCTGGAGGTCGAAGACTTCCGAATCCGAAACCCAGAATTTGTGCAAGCCTCCGTTTGGGAATGTCGGGAATTCGGTATAAATTCGCACCAGGCGGTTCGAATCCGGATACGGTAAGAGCCGCAATACCACTGCGTTAACGATGCTAAAGATGGCTGAAGTGGCGCCGATACCCAAAGCCAAGCAGAGAAGCGCTGCGGTGGTAAAGCTCGGCGTGCGGCCGAGGCTGCGGATAGCATAACGAATGGTTTGGAGCATGGTTCACCTGGTAGGATACGAAGACGACAAATAGAGGGCAATGTTCAATAAATCTTCCGGCTCGATTATTCAGCGTGCGGGATTTCCTGAGTTTCGCCCCGTTGACGTGCTGTGTCTCGCTCGGTCGTACACTTGCCCGATCAAATAGTTTGCCGAGCGGCCAGGCGATTAGACGCCTGTGAGGTGACACGTGAGATGTCGTTGATGCATACGGAAATCTTGTCGGAGCAGGTGATTAGAGGCCCAACCGGGCAGCCCTTTCACAAACCGCTCTAGGGACCAACCTGCTGAGGCCGCAACTTCTGCCAGTCTTCCTCAATAAGTAAACCGTTGTTCAGTTTTCCGGTGATGTGCCAAGTGTCGCCATCAAGCTTCCACTTCAGCGGGATTGCATGGCCTTGGACAACTTAAAATTGGCGCCGAGGCCATAATCGAGTCTTTCTGTATAGGTATCCCCATTGACCGAGTACGGGCCGCCCCCAACATCCGTGACAATGCGGGAGTCTTCTTTGTGCGCGAACCACATAAACTGTGAGTCCGTCACGTTCTTAATCTTGACCGCGCCATTGAAGTTGAGAGGCTCTCCTCCATAAGTTGCCTTTACTAGTTTCCAGGAGCCCATGAGCTTGGTCGCATCCTGAGTATCTTGTGCATGTGCGGCAGCGCTGAACAAAAGCAATGCTAATGCAATACCGGTAAGTTGTTTTTTCCAACGTCACCTCTTGTCGCAGGCATTATATATTGACACCAGTTGTATTACGCGCTGCTGTGAGCAATGACTGAACAACAAGTGAGCACATTTTGGCGAGAGCGACCGGCTTCCGCTTGACTTTGAACCTTGCCGACGAACAGCACGCGACTCTCGAATACGGCGATCACTTCCGCGACTGGCGCGTTCTACGGCCAGGTGTTTCGACGCCTGTAATGAGGTACGCAAATAGTTCGAAGCTTGTCGACCAAGACCTTTCCCGTTCGACGTATAAACAGAGGCGGGGTCGAACCCACTTATTTTTTACCGAATAGGAGTTACCACAATGCGAGTAATGGTCATCGTAAAGGCAAACAAGGAATCGGAAGCCGGCGTTCTTCCAGATACGAAAATGCTGACGGAGATGGGGAAGTACAACGAACAGCTGTTGAAGGCCGGTGTCATACTCGCGGGTGATGGACTGCAGCCAACCTCGAAAAGCAAACGCGTAAAGTTCTCCGCAGAGACGCGCACCGTAATCGACGGCCCGTTCACCGAAACCAAGGAGTTGATCGCCGGCTATTGGATTTGGCAGGTGCGTTCGATGGATGAGGCTGTGGAATGGCTCAAGCGCGCTCCCTTCGACGGAGGAACGGAAATCGAAATACGTCCCGTGTATGAAGCCGGCGATTTCGCCGAGAACTTCACGCCCGAACTCAGAAGAACAAGAGCAGCGGTTGACTGAGCAGATTAGAAGGAAATAGACGGATCTTTTGAAGTTTCGTGTCGAGCGGGCGTTTTCTCATTCGACGCAAATATAGAGCGGGCTAACAACCCATCAATCAAGGAGAAACATCATGCGATTTCTAAGTATCTACAAGTCGGTTGAGCGCAACACCCCTCCGACGCAAGAGGAAATGACCGCAATGGGCAAGCTGGTCGAAGAGGGCATAAAGGCGGGCTGGTTGCTTTCTACCGAAGGCTGCCTGCCGTCGGCATTAGGCGCGCGGGTTCGCAGCTCCGAACGCAAGGTGACCGTCACGGACGGACCCTTTACCGAGTCCAAGGAGGTCGTCGGCGGGTTTGCCATTATGAAGGCGAACTCCAAAGAAGAGGCAATCGAGCTCGCCAAAAATTTTCTCCGCCATGTCGGAGATGGCGAGTGCGAGTTGCGCCAGCTTTACGAAGCTCCTGGAGAATAGGGCGGTGCGGGCAGCCGCGACGGTGTTGAGGTTGCCTGAGAGGGAAGGAACGTGATTTGATTGGTAGCAGTGAGTGCTACCGAGACACATCGCGCCATCGAGGCCGTCTGGCGAATGGAGTCGGCCCGCCTCGTTGCGGCGCTTATGCGTATCGTGCGCGACCTCGGCGTCGCCGAAGAACTCGCGCAGGACGGGTTGGTTGCCGCGCTTGAGCAGTGGCCGGAGTCAGGCATTCCGTGGAATCCGGGAGCCTGGCTCATGGTCACGGCAAAACACCGCGCCGTCGATTATTTCCGCCGAACCGCCCTGATTGCCCGAAAGCACGAGATCCTCGGTCGGGAACTCACCGAACGCGAGAGTGAATTGCCCGACCTCACTGCGGCCATGGATGACAAAATCGGCGACGATCTTCTGCGGCTGCTTTTTGTCGCCTGTCATCCGGTGCTCTCGACCGAAGCCAGAGTGGCCCTTACGCTGCGCTTGTTGGGAGGTCTTAGCACCGACGAAATTGCGCGCGCATATCTAGTTGCTGAATCGACCATCGCGCAGCGAATCGTTCGAGCGAAGAGGTCGTTGACGGAAGCTGGGGTCCCCTTCGAGGTTCCTCGCGGAGCCGAATTCATGGCCCGCCTCTCGTCAGTGCTGCAGGTCATGTATCTGATCTTTAATGAAGGCTACTCGGCAACCTCAGGCGACCACTGGATGAGACCTGCGCTGTGTGAGGAGGCGCTGCGGCTGGGACGGGTTCTGGCCGAGTTGGTGCCCGAGGAACCGGAGGTGCACGGGCTTGTGGCTTTAATGGAGATCCAGGCCTCGCGCTCGAAGGCACGTGTGGGCAAGTCGGGCGAACCTATCTTGCTTCTGGACCAAGACCGGGCACAGTGGGACCAATTGCTGGTCCACCGCGGTCTTGCGGCGCTCAATCGGGCCGAGCAGCTTGGCCAGAAGGGGGGACCATACGCCATTCAGGCCGCCATTGCCGCGTGCCACGCTCGAGCCGCCACTCCCAGAGACACGGACTGGGCACGCATCGCAGCTTTGTACGCCAAGCTCGCGGAAGTCGCCCCGTCTCCGATCGTGGAATTGAATCGCGCTGTTGCCATCGGCATGGCATCAGGTCCGGAGGTGGGTCTAACTTTGATTGATGCCCTGCGCGATGGTCCTGCGCTTCGCGGATACCATCTCTTACCGAGCGTCCGAGGCGACCTTCTTCAGAAACTCCGCCGCTTCGAAGAAGCTCGCATGGAGTTCGAGAGCGCAGCGTCAATCACGCGCAACGAACGCGAACGCCACCTTCTTATAGAGCGAGCCCGGGGTTGCGGCGACGGACAGGAGTAAGGACGACTCTGGCTGGCCGAACGCCGATTCACACCTGTTCATTGCGTGTTGCCAAACTGGTGAAGAGTCCAGGAGTATTTTGGAACAGCTGAGCTCATAGCGAACCTAAGCCAATCGCCGCCACAAATCCGGAATCTCCGGAAACGGCAAATCCTCCAGAGTCCAAAACACGGGAGCATCCGGATCGATAAATTTCGAACCATCCTCATGCCCACGATTCAGTGAATGATGATGGGTATTTTCCTTCAAAACGCGCCCGCCCTCATAATAAGTAACAACTTCGAGACTTACATTGGCGCCGGGAGATTCCACCTGCCGAACCCGCTTTACAACCGTGCCGTCCTGCCGGAAGTAATAATTGATATCCTCCGCCCACCCCTCATCGGAGTCCACGAGGCGAAGAAAGACCCAGCGAATATCCGGTCCTGCCGTATAGACGAGAGCCAAGCCCTCGCTCGGCATCTCCGCCGGTTCCTCGTCCAGTTGAACCCACGGATCCGGCCCGGCGAAAACAAATGGGCTGGTTGACGAGACAACCTGCTGCACCTCAGCGCAATACCTATCAATCGCCTTCAGCCGCTTCGAATGCCCGAGCGCAAATCCTGAAGTGGCGAGCAGCAAACTCATCAGCAGGAGGACACACGCTCGGTACATAGAAAGCTACTCCCACGCGAGGCTAAACCTGGACCCAGGCCTGTTTCGCGGAACTCTCCGCAACCTTCTCTAGAAGAATCATGCCGCGCAGCCCATCCTCGAACGTCGGATAGTTGATCGGAATCGAAGGATCGGCAATCCGCGCATAAAAATTCTTGAAAACCTGCTTGTGCGAATCGTCGTAGCCTTCGCTATGGCCGCCTGGAAGATCGGCGAATTTGGCCGCCGCGGGATAAAACAGCGACGCATCTTTAATCAGGATCTGGTTGGGTTCATTGCGATGCCCTATCCACAGGGAATCGGGCTCTTCCTGATTCCAGGCGATGCCCGACTTGGTCCCGAATATCTCAAAGAAGAACCGGTT
>JALYVD010000139.1 GCA_030853405.1 Acidobacteriota bacterium
GATGTCGGACAGACGGTGGCGGAAAACTTCGGCACCTCCATAGGCGCTGGAACAAGTTTTCTAAAAGACATTTGGAAAGGACATTGAACTTTATATCGTATGAGAAGGCGCATCGTGGCGGCCAACTGGAAGATGTACAAAACCGCCCAGCAGACAACGACGTTTTTTGATCGCTTTATACCACTCGTGCAAGGTGCGGATGGTTGCGTGACGGTGATCTTTCCGACAGCGCTGTGCATCGGCCCAGCCGTGCAGGCAGTCGCAGCGACGACCATTGAGATCGGCGGCCAAAACCTCTACTGGGGTAAAGAAGGCGCGTTCACTGGAGAAATTTCCGGGGAGATGCTGCGCAGTTCCGGTGCAACCTGGGTGTTGATTGGGCATAGCGAACGGCGGCAGTACTTCCACGAAAGCGATTCGGACGTTCTGAAGAAAGCGCAGTCGGCGCTTGAATCAGGACTGAGCCCGATCATTTGCATGGGCGAACGCCTGGAAGAACGGAAGGCCGGCAAGACCGCAGAGGTACTGGTCAAGCAGTTTGCGGGCGGCCTTGCAGGTCTTACGGAAGAGCAGTTCGCAAAAATTGCGGTGGCTTATGAGCCGGTTTGGGCGATCGGAACGGGGCTTACCGCAACTCCTGAAATTGCAGCCGAGGCACACAGATCTCTTCGGACCGAGGCCAAGAAGCGCTTCGGTGAAGAGGCGGCGCAGCACTTGCGAATTCTCTATGGCGGAAGCGTCAAGCCCGACAATGTCGAAGGTTTAATGAAGGAAGCGGAGATCGACGGAGCCCTGGTCGGCGGCGCGAGTCTTGATCCAGAGTCTTTCTCTAAGATCGTCAAGGCGGCTTAATCCGAGAGTGATCTTACTGCGCGTTTTGAAACACGGCGTTGAATTGTTGATAACGTGCACCGAGCGCGTCCGGTTTTGCCAGCGGCGTTGAGTCTGGCGTTTCGTGCAAGTGCATCACCTGGTAATCGCCGGCTTTGGTGTAGCTGGGCCACTCGGGCAATCCTGAGCCGTTAGGATTTCCCGATTTCGCGAAGTTCGTCCAATAAGAGGAGATTTGGCCGGAGAGCTTGCGGTCGGCATCGGTCCACGGCAATTTCTTTGAATCTAGTGTTTCGAAAACGAATTCGATATCGGCTGAATGGTATGCGCCGCGGCTTGGTTTGCCTTCGGGGGACGGGGGAGCCTGTTCAAAATGGTAGCGGTAAACGGGAGACTCGCCCGTTTCGAGTTGCAAGTCGATCCACTTCCACGTGGAGTAAGCAATGAAGCGGTCGCTGGCGAGATCGCGGGCAGACTCCTTGGCCTGTTGGTCTGAATCGGCGGGATAGGCCTTGAGGATGTCATCGGCGTGATGGCCGTACAGTTCTCGCACTTTTGAGATATAGTTTTCTTTTGTCTGTGCCGTCTTGCCAAAGATGGCGGATGCGCCGCCCTCGTCCGAGTTCCAGCCGGCGAGTAATGGCACGTGGGCCTCTTTGCCGCTCGAGTAAATTACAGACGGGCTTTCCGGGAAGAAGTAGCCGTCAATATTAGGCCAGAAACGGAACCCGGCGGTTCTGTCCCTCGTGGCAGCTTGCAAGAGATCCTCGGCCGACTTAGCGCGCAGGCTCTGGAGAGACGAGGCTCCGACGGACTCGGCGAAACGGGCGCCATCCTGTTCCGTTTTGGAGAGCGCGGGAAGGCCGCCCTTTAGACCGACGATTCCACCGCTTTCTCCAATCGCACGGTTGAACAAGCCCCTCGAAACGGGCGCCGCCATGAGAGCACTGACGGACATCGATCCGGCGGACTCGCCGAAGATGGTTACGTTGTTGGGATCGCCACCGAATGCGGCTATGTTTTTATGCACCCATTCGAGCGCTGCAGCCTGATCGAGCAGTCCATAATTGCCGGAAGCGTGATGCGGCGATTCCTTGGATAGCTCGGGATGAGAGAAAAAGCCGAAGAGGCCGAGGCGGTAGTTAAGGCTGACGACGATCACGCCCTTCTTTGCAAGGTTTTCGCCGTCCTGGCGAGGCTCGGAGGAGGCTCCAGCCTGAAAGCCTCCGCCGTAAATCCAAACCATTACAGGGAGGTGCGCATTGGCGGAATCGGCCGGAGTCCAGACGTTGAGATACAGGCAGTCTTCGCTTGGGCCTGAATCCCGGAAGACCATATCGGAGAAGAGGTGACCTTGCATGCAGCGCGCTCCGAACGCGTTAGCCTTGCGAACTCCTGTCCAGGCGGCGACTGGCTGGGGTGGTTGCCAACGCAGATTTCCGACGGGCGGCGCGGCAAAGGGAATGCCTTCAAATATGCGGATTTTCGAGGCGGCACTGCTAACACCTTCGACCACGCCGGAGTTTGTGTGGACTTGGTCCGCTGCGAGTGCGGCGACTGTGAAGGTTAACGCGAGAAATAGGCTAACTGTGCCAGACAGTGTTCGGTTGTTCAGGTCCATAAGGATGTTGGGTTGATCGTATCAATCTCCGGTTAAACGAGCTTTGGTTATACGAGGTTCAGTTATAGGAGAATGGGCGATGATGCGCGTGCGAATGGACAAGTGGCTTTCGGCTGCCCGATTCTTCAAAACGCGCGCGCTTGCTACGAGGGCTTGTGAACTCGGCAGAATAGAATGCAATAGCCAACCGGCCAAGGCCGCGCGCGAGGTCCACGTGGGCGATCTATTGCGAGTAAAGAACGAGGGCGGCGAGTTTCAGTTGGAAGTCCTGGCTCTGAGCGATATACGAGGTTCGGCGGCGGTAGCCCAGACGCTCTATCGGGAGGCGGAGGCCAGCAAAGAACTCCGGCTCAAGCTTGCCGAAGAGCGTAAAACGATGCGGACTCTCGAAGGGGTGAGCGAGAGTAAACCTTCGAAACGAGATCGCCGGGAGTTAGACAGGTTGCGGGGAAGAGCGTAGGAATATGCGCAAATACCTCAGGTGGACGGCGGCGGGGTTTTATGCTTTTGCGGGCGTCCTCCACTTTGTGAAAACGTCGAGTTACCTGAAGATCATGCCTTCGTACGTGCCTTGGCCGCAAGCCATGGTTTACCTGAGTGGCGCGGCTGAAATTGCGGGAGGGATTGGGCTGCTTGTCCGGCGCTTTCGGCGGTGGGCGGCGTTCGGTCTAATTGCGCTAATGGTGGCCGTGTTCCCTGCCAATATCTATATGGCAACCAACCACGTTCAAGTAACATCGGCGCCCCTTCCGGATTGGGTGTTATGGGCCCGTTTGCCCGTTCAGTTGCTATTAGTCTGGTGGCTCCTGTACGTTTCCTGCGCGATTCCCACAAACAGCGATCACTCGGTTAATTCCTGGTAAACTGGATGTTTCCATGCCCATCAGTAAAGAGTTGCTGGACATTCTGGTTTGTCCGGCATGTAAGGCCAAGGTCGTGCTGAAAGAAGACGGCAGCGGCTTGAAGTGTGTCGAGTGCAAACGGGTTTATCCGGTGCGCGACGATATTCCGATCATGCTGGTGGACCAAGCAGTTATCGAAGCGTAGTTCACATGTCCCTGCTGGAGCAATTGCCGGAACGCGCCCGCGTGTCTATCATTCGTCTGCGTTCGCTAGGCGACTGCGTCCTGACTACTCCCGCTATCGAATTGTTGAAGCAGACGCGGCCCGATCTTGAAATTGGCATTGCGGTTGAAGAGCGTTTTGCTCCGGTTTTCGAAAATCATCCGGCCATTGCGAAGATCCTCGCACCAACGTGGCAGGCGCTTCGCGGTTGGAAACCGCACCTCTGCGTGAATTTGCATGGCGGCAGCCGGAGCCAGTGGATGACTGCGCTATCCGGCGCCAAGTGGCGCGCCGGTTTTTCTCATCATAGCGTGACTTTCGCTTATAACCTGAAGATTGGCCGAGCCCAGCGCATTTTGGGCGTGAACCGCACCGTACACACGGCGGAGCATCTGGCCTCGGCGTTTTTCGCTTTGGGAGTGCCGGTCCAGGATGTGCCTAGAGCGCGTTTGGCTGCTGGGGATTCGCCGATTTCCGCATCTCCTCAGAGTAGGTACGCGATTCTACATCCTTATGCTTCGGCTGCCGATAAGCGCTGGCCGGCGGAGCGGTTCTGCGAAGTGGCGCGATACTTGAGTCTCTGGAATATCAAGCCGATTTTTCTGGCTGCTCCTTCAGATGACGTTGCGGCATTTGGCCCTCACCAGGTATTTCAGGGCAATCTCAGCGCTGCTAAGGCGGCGATCTCGAAAGCTGCCGTGTTCATCGGGAACGACAGCGGCCCGGCGCACATCGCCGCAGCTTTTGGCGTACCGAGCGTCGTGTTTTTTAGCACGTCGAATCCCGCGATCTGGGGACCGTGGCGCACGGAATCGGAGGTCGTGGTTGCACCCGACGGTTTGACTAAAGTGAGTGTTTCCCGGGTGATCGCGGCGCTTGAACGGCTGCGTACGCTTGAAGAGGCGCACGCTTGAACGAGTTCTACCGCCTGCTGCGGTATGCCAAGCCGTACATTCCGGCGCTGCTGGTATCGGTCGTCCTGATGGCTGTTGTGGGGGCCTCTCAGGGCCTGCTGCTGCAGTTGATCAAGGTGGTGGTTGACAGATGCCTCCAGCCCGATACATCGGATGCTCCGGCGCTTCTCTACGCAGTCCCTTTCACACATTTCAGGCTGTTCTTGAACGATCTGGTTCCGTTCACGCACCGCATCTGGACGATGGTCTCGATTGCGATACTTGCGTGCTTCATGGCGAAGGGAATTTGCGATTATCTCGGTAATTATCTGGTGAACTGGGTCGGAATCAGCGCCGTTACCGATCTGCGGCAGGAGGTTTTCGACAAAGTTCTGCGGCAGGATTCGCACTTCTTCGAAGATCAGACGACCGGGCGCATCATGTCGTCGATCATGAGTGACATTGCCAAGCTGCAGGAATCGGTGTCAACGATGTTGGCCGACTGGATGCGGCAGAGTTTCACGGCGCTCGCGATTCTGGCGACGATGATCAGCCTCGACTGGGAGTTATCGCTGGTTTCGCTACTGGTTTTCCCGGTGGTAGCTTTTTTGACGGTGAAATTGGGCAGACGTATTCGGCGAACCACTCGTCACGCGCAGGACATGGCGGCGGGACTTTCCGAGATTTTGCAAGAGACGATCACGGGGCATCAGGTTGTAAAGAGCTTTGGAGCGGAAGATTACGAATCGAAGCGCTTCCGCCTGGCGGCTCAGCGATTCAAGAGTGGAACACTTCGGTATGTGGCGCAACAGGCTCTTCCGTCGCCGATTATTGAGTTCTTTGGCGCGGTGAGTGTGGTCGGTTTGCTGACGCTCGCGCGGCTTCAAGTGAAGACGGCGGCCATGACTCCGGGTAAGTTCACTATTTTTGTTTTGGCGCTGGTGATGCTTTACGAACCGATTAAGCGGCTAACAGGCATTCATAGCATCTTCCAGGGGGGAATCGGAGCTGCCGCGGAGGTCTTTCGATATCTGGGAGAGAAGCAAGGCATTCTCGATAAACCGGATGCGGTGCGGCTTTCGAAGTTTGAACGCGGCATTCGTTTGGAAAATGTGGTGTTCAGCTATCCTGCGGCTCCGAATCGAATGGTGCTCGATGGCATCAGTCTTGAGGTAAAGGCGGGCGAGATTGTGGCGCTGGTTGGATCGAGCGGGGCGGGGAAAAGCACTCTCGCGAATCTTGTTCCGCGATTTTACGATGTGACAGGCGGAACGATTAAGATCGACGGGAGGGATGTACGCGATCTGCAACTGAACAGCGTGCGAGAGAACATCAGCATTGTGGCGCAGGATACGTTTTTATTTAATGAAACGGTGTTCGACAACATTGCCTATGGACGCCCGGACGCGCGGGAAGAGGACGTTTTCTCGGCTGCAAAGACGGCGCTGGCCGATGAGTTCATTCAGCGGATGCCGGAAGGCTATAGAACTATCATTGGCGAAAGGGGAGCAAAGCTCAGCGGCGGGCAGAGGCAGCGGCTGGCTATTGCTAGGGCGTTGCTGAAAGACGCGCCTATCCTGATTTTGGATGAAGCGACTTCGCATCTGGACACCGAGTCGGAGCGCCTGGTTCAGGAGGCTCTCGCCGTGTTAATGAAACGCCGGACGGTCTTGGTGATTGCGCACCGTCTTTCCACTATTCGTCAAGCCGATAAGATTGTGGTACTCGATCAGGGACGAATCGCCGAGATCGGCACGCATGAAGAACTGCTTGCGCAGAAGCGCATCTATCATCATCTTCATGGACTTCAACACGCGGACTCGAATGCAATCGCCGGATAACCGGAGCAAGCAGTGAGTTCGGTTCCGAAGGCTGCCGGGCCGCGCGTGCGCAGCATGACAGGGTACGCGACCGTACGGTGGCAGACCAGCGCGGGAGAGTTGACGCTCAGTTTGCGGAGTGTGAATCATCGCGGACTGGACCTGCACTTTCACCACGCGAGTGAACTAGCGCCGTTTGAGAACGCGATGCGTGCGGTGCTGAAGCAGAACATTGGGCGAGGGCACATCGAAATTCGCGGCTGGTTGTCGCGGGAAGAACGGTCGGGAAGCGCGGCGTTCAATCGCGAACAAGTGGGGCGCTATATAGCGGCGTTCCGGCAGGCGGCAGCGGAACACGGCCTGACGGGCCAACCCGATTTGAACGTTGCGCTGAGTATGAACGGCAGTTTGAATGGGTCGGCCGAAGTGATCGTGCTCGATAGTTCGTTTGAGCCCGAGGTGGTTAACGCGATCACGGCGTGCGCGCGGGAACTGAATCATCACCGGGAGCGCGAGGCGGCGGAACTACTTGGTGAGTTCGAGCGCGAGATAGCGGGTGTTGAAGAGAGCACGACGGAAATTCTCCGAATCCGGAAGGCCGCAGTCGAGCAGTTTCAGCAGAGATTGCGGGAGCGCATAAAGGATTTACTCGGGGACTCCTCGCTTTCCGAGGGGCGTTTGCTTGAAGAAGCGGCGATGCTGGCGGATCGTTCGGACGTGCAGGAGGAGTTGACCCGGTTGAGTGTTCACGCTCAGGAACTGCGGCGGATCTTGCGGGAGGGCGGCGAGGTTGGCAAACGAATCGATTTTCTGCTGCAAGAGATGAACCGGGAAACGAATACGATTCTTTCGAAAACATCGGGCATTGGAGAGACTGGACTGACGATTACTAACAGAGGTTTGGCGATTAAGGCGCACATCGAGAAGATACGGGAACAGGCGTTAAACCTTGAATAAGCCGGACGGGGGCGTCCGGCGCGGATCGGGGATCCGCCCTACGCCATGACGAATGTTTTTATTATTTCTGCGCCATCCGGTTCCGGAAAATCCACGCTGGTTTCACGGCTGCTGGCGAGTGATCCAGATTTGCGGTTTTCGGTGTCGTACACCACCCGTAAGCGGCGCGGCAACGAGGTTCCCGGCGAGAGCTACATCTACATCTCCCGGCAGGAGTTCGTAGACCGCATTGGCGCGCAAGAATTTCTGGAGCACGCCGAGGTGTTCGGGAACTACTACGGTACGCACCGGAGCGTGCTGGATGCCGCCCAGAGCGAGGGCAAGGACCTGATACTCGACATTGACGTCCAAGGTGCGAGACAATTAAAAGAGCGAATACCCGAAGCGGTCAGCGTTTTCATTTTGGCGCCGTCGCGCGACATTTTGGAACAGCGGTTGCGGTCGCGTTCGGAAGATTCGGAAGAAGTCATTCAGCGGCGGCTGCGAGAGGCGGCCGAGGAAATTCGTAATTACAGTCAATACGACTACATCCTGGTGAATCACCAGGTGGAGGAGTCGGTTGGCACTTTGGCCGCCGTGATCAGGGCCGAAAGAGTGCGGCGCAGCCGTATGGAAGAACGGATCAGGCCGATTCTGAAGAGCTTCGGTGACGGTTAAGTTGAAGATTTTAAGGGAAGAAACTATGGCAGACAAGGTAAGACCGAACGCGCAGTATGCAATTCCGGACGATCCGGACGGAAGCACATATCGATTTATCATCGTCTCGGCGAAACGCGCCCGGCAACTGCAGAACGGTCAACGCAGCGTGCTGCCCGCAACGAATAAGAAGCCTACCGTGCTGGCGATGGAAGAAGTCCGGCGCGGCCTGGTACCTTACGAAGATTTGAACCAGTTGGCAGCGCAGGAAGCGGCAGCGGCACTCCTGGGAGAGTAGTTTTTCGCCGAAATGCGAATTGTCCTTGGGGTTGGCGGCGGTATAGCAGCATACAAAGCCGCTGAACTGGCGCGTCTGCTGCAGCAGTTCGGCCACCAGGTACAGGCCGTGATGACGGCTGCGGCTCAGGAATTCATCCAGCCGCTTACTTTTGCCGCTCTGACCGGGCGCAAAGTGCTTACCGGGTTGTTCTCACAGGGGAGCGCTGGCGATACGTTGTCCAGCGCGGTGGAACATATTGGGGTCGCACAAGAGAACGATCTGCTGGTTGTCGCGCCTGCCACTGCGGATTTGCTGGCGAAATTCGCTTCCGGGATTGCGGACGACTTTTTATCGACGTTGTATCTGGCATTTAGGGGTCCGGTCGTGCTCGCGCCCGCTATGAACACGGCGATGTGGGAGCATCCGGCAACGCAGACGAATATCCAGACGCTACGGCGGCGGGGCTGCACGATTGTCGATCCGGATGAGGGTTGGCTGGCTTGTGGAACCACTGGAGCCGGAAGATTGGCCGATCCGGCCCGTATTGCGGAACGGATTCAGTTACTTGTTCGACCGAAGAGAGACTTCGAAGGCGAATCCTTTTTGATCACGGCTGGACCTACGCAGGAAGCTTTAGATCCGGTTCGCTACATCAGTAATCGATCCAGCGGCAAAATGGGCTACGCGATCGCGGATGCGGCGGCAAAGCGGGGCGCGCAGGTCGTGTTGGTGTCGGGTCCTGTGAACCTTCAGCCCCCGCGCAATGTTCAGCTTGTTCCGGTCAAGACTGCACACGAGATGCGCAACGCGGTTATTGAAAATCTGACCGGGGCCACGATCATCGTTAAGGCCGCTGCAGTCGCCGATTATTACATTGCGAACGTGTCGGACCAGAAATTGAAAAAAACGGCCGCGCGCTTGTCGCTTGAACTCGATCCGACGCCGGATATTCTGGCTGAAATCGGGCACCGCAAGGGCGACCGCATCCTAGTGGGCTTTGCGGCCGAAACACAAAATCTGCTTGAAGAATCGCGCCGCAAGATGATTGCGAAGAATTGCGACATGCTGGTGGGCAACCTCGTTGGACAGGACCGCTTTGGGTTCGAATCGGACCAGAACGATGTGGAAATCGTCACACGTTCGGGTAAAGCGATACACGCGGGACCTGCCGATAAGACGGAGATTGCCGAGCGTATCCTGGATGAGATTGCGACGCTCCGGCTCTCTCTGCGTGGCATGGACCGAAGCGCCTGAGCGAGGCTTTTCCATGACGAAAGATCAGATTGGCTCGTATCTTGAGTACTATCGCGATTTGGGTTTTGACTCCGTTTACAAGTGGGTTCAAGCGGTAGCTTCCGAGCCGGTGACACTTGCGGCGGCGCCCCTTGGGGCTGCACTAGTTCTGCCCGCGCTTGAACCGGAAGGGGATACGCTCGACAACATTCGCGCCGACATTGGCGACTGTAAACGTTGCAAGTTGTGCGAGCAGCGCAAAACCATCGTGTTTGGGTCGGGGAACGGGCAATCGCCGGTCGTGTTTGTAGGAGAAGGGCCGGGTGCGGACGAGGATGAACAGGGAATCCCGTTCATTGGCCGCGCCGGACAGTTATTGACGCAGATGATCGACAATACCGCAGCCAAAGAAGGCCTGTCGATCCGGCGTTCCGACGTTTACATTTGCAACGTTGTAAAGTGCCGTCCTCCTGAAAATCGCACGCCTCTTCCCGAAGAGATGGAGATGTGCGGACAATTCCTTTACCGCCAATTGATGACCATCAAACCCAAGGCTATCTGCGCGCTGGGCGCTACTGCTATGAAGGCTCTGCTCAACACGAAAGAAGGCATTACAAAATCGCGGGGCAGGTGGCATAAGTGGCACGACATACCGGTGATGGTCACCTATCATCCTTCTTATCTGCTCCGCCAGTACAATCAGCAGGCCAAGCGTGAGGCTTGGGAGGATTTGAAAACACTGCTGCATTTCGTGTATGACTGAACACCTCGCTTTGAGCAAAGACGGAGGGCTGTTCATCAGTTTCGAAGGAACGGAAGGAAGCGGCAAGTCCACTCAGATGCGGCTTCTTGTGGAGCATCTGCGTAGCGAAGGTTACAGAGTAACCGAGAATCAGGAACCCGGTGGTACAGGCATCGGCAAGCAGATTCGCCGCGTGCTGCTCGATCCGGCGAATGCGGAGATGGCTTCCACGACTGAACTGCTGTTGATGTTTGCGTCGCGCGCGCAGGCAGCCTCAGAGGTCATTTCCCCTGCCCTCGGCCGAGGCGATATTGTGGTCAGCGACCGGTTTACGGATTCTACGCTGGCGTACCAGGGCGAAGCTCGGGGGCTCGGTTTCGAGATGGTGCTTTCCGCCCATCGATTGGCCATTGGATCTTTGTTTCCGAATGTGACGGTTTGCGTCGATATAGACGTGCAGGAGGGCTTGGCGCGTGCGCATCGCCGCAATCAGCGAAATAAGAACGGCTCTTGCGAAGACCGTCTCGATATGCAATCGCCCAACTTTCATAACCGCGTTCGCGACGGGTATCGCAGAATTGCGGCACTTGAACCGGAGCGATTCCGTATCGTGGATGGCCGTGGCAGCATAGCAGCCGTGGCCGACCGGGTCTGGACTGAGATTGCGCCGCGTTTGCAACAAGTGCATGAGTAACAATGGAAGCTGACGATGGGTTTCCCGGACTTCTACGGCAATGCGCAGGTGGCGGATACTCTCGCGCATGCGATTGAGCAGAACCGGGTTCCCCAGACGATCCTGTTGAGTGGCCCGGAAGGGGTTGGCAAGGCGACTTTAGCGCGGCGGTTCGCAGTGGCTTTGATGCACGACGCTCACAAAATCGAACAGGACGATCTTAGTCTGGCGGGGAACATTGAAGCGATCGCGGAGCGCGAAAAATGGACATCGGACAAGCGTGCCGACGATCCGCTTCTGTTCTCGTCGCATCCCGACTTCGTGACATTTCCTCCCGATGGCCCGCTGCGCCAAATCACGATTCAGCAGATGCGCGTGCTTCGCGAGCGCGCGCAATTCAAACCGCTACTTGGTTCCCGCCGCGTTTTCCTGATCGATCATCTGGACAGGGCGAATGAGCAGTCGGCGAATTCCTTGCTCAAAGTACTGGAAGAACCTCCCGAGCACCTGGTCATCGTCGCAACTACGGAAAATCTCTATGATCTACTGCCCACGATCCGCTCGCGTTCCATCGTTTTCCAACTGGGCCGGCTCTCCGACGGCGAAATGCTGGAATTTGCCGGTCGCAGAGCCCTGCCCGAATCTTCAGTGCGCGTCGCGTTGTCGGAAGGGTGCCCGGGAGTCGCGGTCACATTGGATTTGGACCAGTTCAGAGACCGAAGAACCCTCATGCTTGCGGCGCTTGAGTGCGGAGCCGGACTTAAGCCGTTTTCGGCCTGGGTGCAGCAGTCTGAATCGTTTGCGAACAGAAAATCTGAAAAGTTGGAAGCCCATCTCAAGTTGGCTTACGGATTGATCGAAGACATATTGAGGATGACTCAAAGGCAGCCCGCGATGAGGCATCGTGATATTCAACCGCAAATAGCCGCCATTTCGGAACGTGTTACCTTTGCATGGATAGAGCGGGCCGTGCGGTATGTTGATGAATTAGTGCAAATGGTGCGCCGTAATATCCAAAAGACGGCCGCACTGGATGCTTTCGTAGTTAATTTGCGTGCGCCGGGCAAATGATTGGCGCCTGAATTTCAAAAACGCGGGAGAGGCAGTTTGGAGGCCGCGGTGTTGAGGCAACATGATAGATGAGAAGCGCGCGGAAGCGCTCAGCCGGAAACCCGTTCGGAACGGTATGCCAGAACTGAAAGAACAAAATCGACGACCACCGATGACGAAAAAGAGCGCACCGCCAGACCAGACCAATGCCGAGCAGTTCTACTATTCGAAGCAGATGCAAAGCAAGACGCATATGGTGGTCACCCTTACGGATGGCGAACAACTTGAAGGCGTCATCGAGTGGTACGACCGCGACTGCTTGAAACTGAACCGGGAAGGCGCACCGAACCTGCTGTTGTTTAAGCACTGTATCAAGTACATGTGCAAAGCGGGACCGGAGTAGGAAAACAAGTTAGATGGGGGGAGTCGCTTTGGCTCGCGCTCTGGAAGCTAGACGGTAGGCACGGCGCTCCGCGGCTTCCTCGAAACGGCGCTTTTCGTCGTCACTTTCGGGCGTGATTGGCGGCAAGACAACCCGGCTACCGGCGGTGTCGAGAGCGACAAACGTCAGATAGGCCGAAGACGTATGCCGGACTTCCCGCGTCTGGAGATTTTCCACCCACACCTTAACGCCCACTTCCATCGAAGTGCGAAACACGCGATTGACCTGCGACCTGAGCCTGAGAAGTTCCCCGAGGCGTACCGGATGGAGAAAAGTCATCTGATCGACTGAGGCTGTTACGACGGGGCAACGCGCGTGGCGCATTGCCGCGATCGCGCCGCATAGATCCACTAAATGCATCACGTGACCACCGAGCATGTTGCCCAGAGTGTTGGTGTCGTTTGGCAGGCAAAGCTCTGAATACTCGGATTGGGTCTCGCGGACGGTCCTCGTTTCGGAGGATTCGGTCTCGCCAATCGCCGTAAGCGAAGGTTCATTTATCGACATTCAAATAGCTGCGGCAGAAGGCCAGCGCCTGGGCGTTTATGCACTTGCCGGTCACCAGCGGCTCTAGTACATCGGTTGCAGCAACATACCGAAGTGTGTGCCATCTGATTGGCGCATAACCTGATTCTTCGATGCACATAAAATGGAGCATTTCTTCATTCTGACCGAGGATGCTGAAGCGCAAAGCCGATACAAGGGTTTCCAACGGGAAATGGGCGCATTTCTCATGGGAATACCCATGGTTGCAAGCAAACCGCATGTCCGCCGGGGCTGGTATAGGCGCACCCGGCGGCGCGTGGCAGACTCCGCTATATTCAACAATCAGCGGCAAGCGTGCGTTCACGTGCGTGGGGTGTTCCACTCGGTCCCGAGGTTCGAAAAACGGACATGCCATTCTACTTAGAGCCTACCCTCTTTTCGCCGACGCGACCACCACCACCAGTTGCGCTGCTCAACAGGCAGGTGGGGATCGCGGGCCTGAGCGACAGCGCAGCGAAAGGTATCGAGCACACACGGATCCTGACGCGAACCAGTAAATTGGCACAGCCGCGCATATAGTTCTTGGCCGTCTTGAAGCGCCAGATCGGCGACCGTGGTCACCCCAATTTTTTTCAGATCTCTTTCAATAGAAAGGCCGACTCCGCATAGGTCGCGTAAGTCGAGTTTGGCCGCCGCCGGCATTTCAGTTTTTCGCGCGGACCTTGGGAACTAGTTCTTTAACGATTGAACCTACCGCGCCAAGAAATTCGTATAGATCGGCTGGTTTGTTGAGATACCGGTCGGCTCCGAGGCGGCAAACGGATTCTTGTTCGTCCGGAGCCAGTGAGGAGGTCAAAACCAGGATCGGAATTTTTCTTAACTCCGGAATAGCTCTAAAGCTGGAGAGGACCTCAATGCCACTGACTTTCGGCATGTTGAGATCGAGAACGATAAGATCGTAAGAATGAAAATCGGTGGAACGTTGAGCCAGCTTTGAAACAGCTTCCTCCCCGTCTTTAAGATGAGTTATATCGAATATCAAGCCTTGGTCGCGAAGAGCCTCGCCAATCAGCATTACGTCCGGCGCGTTGTCGTCAATTACTAATACGTGAACGGCTGTGGACTCGCATGTTTCTGGGGTTGACACCTCACGCATTGGTGAATCCAGCATCCGATCTCTCACTTCGGCAGATCCATTTACGAAAGCGAACCACTGCGATTCCTAATTGTACCGGAGTCTAGCCCGGCGGTATTGTTAAAAGCGATGGAATCTCTTGTAACAGTAATTTGAAAGCGTCAGCGTCCATCATCCGCTTGACACAAAACAAAAATGCTGGTCATTCACGTACACGTAAAGGTGAAACCTGAATCGGTTCAAGCGTTTCTGAACGCAACCATCGAAAATGCGCGCAACAGCGTCCGGGAGACTGGAATTGCGCGGTTTGACGTTCTGCAAGACACGAGCGATCCGGCGCGCTTTGTGCTTTCAGAGGTTTATCGCAGTCCTGACGCCCCGGCCGCGCACAAAGCTGCGGCACACTACCAGAAGTGGCGCGATACGGTTGCGGATATGATGGCTGAGCCACGAAGCGCGGTTCAACTTACGAATGTATTTCCCGTAGATGAAGGCTGGTGATGCGGTTTGATTTCGCCGCCTCGGCGCGTATTCTGTTTGGCTCTGGAACGAGTTCGCAGCTGCCCGGTGTGGTCCGTGAATATGGCTGCCGGGCGTTAGTCGTCACAGGGCGAGATACTGCGCGCATGGCGCCGGTTGTGAGTGCGCTCCATGCTGCCGGGGTGGACGCGCTCGTTTTTCCGGTAGAGGGCGAACCGACCCTTGAGATTGTTCGCGACGGAGCACGGCTTGCGCGGGAACAACAACGTGATGTCGTGATCGGCTTGGGAGGAGGCAGTCCCATGGACGCGGCGAAAGCGATTGCCGCTGTTGCAACGAACTCTGGCGAACCGCTCGATTATCTGGAAGTGGTCGGGAAAGGACAGTCCCTTCGAACCGCGCCTCTGCCGTTTATCGCCGTTCCCACCACGGCCGGTACTGGTGCGGAGGTCACGCGCAATGCCGTGCTGGGATCTCCCGAGCACCGGGTGAAAGCGAGCCTGCGCAGTCCCATGATGCTTGCAAAGGCCGCGCTCGTTGATGCCGATCTGACTCTCGATGTGCCGCCCACGATTACCGCCAGTACGGGGCTTGACACGCTGACGCAACTTATCGAACCCTATACGTCCTGCCGTGCGAACGCGTTTGTGGATCTGTTCTGCGTGGAGGGAATGAGGCGGCTTAAAGAATCGCTGGAATTCGTGTGCAAGAACGGACGCGATCACGGGCATCGGGAATCGATGTCGTTCGCGAGCCTGTTGGGTGGCCTTTCATTGGCTAACGCCGGTTTAGGAATTGTGCATGGTTTCGCGGGGCCGCTCGGTGGAATGCTGAACGCCCGCCATGGCGAGCTATGTGCCGCTGTACTTCCGCACGGAGTTCTTATCAATGTGAAGGCGTTGCGCGAGCGGACGCCAACGAGTGCTGTGCTTGCTAAGTATGCACAAGCGGCGCGGATCCTTACGGCGAAGGATCATGCCGAAGCGGAGGATCTTGCGCCATGGTTGCGGGAATTGGTCCAGCGGCTTAATATTGCTCCGCTCGCCAACCACGGCCTCTCGCGGGAGCAGATTCCGTTGCTGATCGAAAAGGCCGCGCAGGCAAGCAGCACGAAAGCAAATCCGATTGTGCTTACGGTCGAGGAATTGAGGGAGATTGCGGAGCGGGCCTTTTAGGATTGATCGCTAAGAACGTTCGAGAAGCACGATTCCAGCCAGAATCAACAAGACGGCGAAGACCCGTGCGAGCGTCGCACGCTCACCCAGAACGGCCATGCTCAGCAGAAACGCGGTGACGGCTTCAAGTCCCAATACAAAAATGTACACGGGACCCATGTCGGAGCGCTTCATGGCGACGGCTTGGCAAGTGGCCCCACAGCAGAACAGAAGAAGCACGGTCACGCCGGGCCGCAGGCGCGTCATTCCATTCGAATACTTCATGAAAAGACCTCCGACGGCAAACAAGAGTGCAGCGGCTATAGACAACGCAATCTGCATAGCTTCAACGGCAATCGTATCCCGGGTCCATTACCATTTAGACAAGTGAAACGTTCTGGATTCGCTGATTTGCCGCTGCATGGTGGACGTGTTCCGCAATGGCTGGCCCAGCGCATGGAGAAGCTTGGAACGGCGATCGTCGAGAGCATTGTCTATCAATATGGCGCGGCGGAGTTCCTTTCGCGCCTGAGTGATCCGTTCTGGTTTCAAGCGCTTGGAGCGGTGATGGGTATGGATTGGCACTCGTCCGGTATCACGACTTCCGTGGTCGGCGCGCTGAAGCGAGGGCTCAACCCGCGCGCGAATGAACTTGGAATTTATTTCTGTGGCGGACGCGGCAAGCAGTCCCGGAACACGCCGAGCGAGTTACTGGCAGTCGCGGACCTGCGAGGCCTTGATGGAAACGAGCTTGTCCGGACTAGCCGGTTGACGGCGAAGATCGATAACAACGCCATCGCCGACGGATTCCAGATTTACCTGCACTCGTTTGTCGTTACTGCGGCTGGAGATTGGACGGTTGTTCAACAGGGGCTAAATGACCAGACCGGCCTGGCGCGCCGCTATCACTGGCACTCGTCGTCGGTGCGCGATTTCACCTGTGAGCCGCATACCGGAATCGTGGGTGAAAACGAAGGGACGATCTTGAATTTAGTGGACCGGCGCGCGGGACCGGCGCAGGAAGCGCTGATCGAGATAGCGCGGCAGGATCCGGAGCAGACATTGCGAGACATACCCAAGCTGCTGATGCCCAGACATCACGATGTCCAAGCGCGGGATGTCGATTTGAAGCGGCTTGGGGCTGTGCTGGCGGTCAGCTATGAGCGTCAACTGCGAGACTTCGCGTCGTTGCTGCTCCTCGAAAATCTAGGTCCGCGCACCCTGCAAACGCTGGCTCTGGTGGCGGAAATAGTTCACGGAACCCCAAGCCGGTTCTCGGATCCGGCGCGCTTTTCCTTCGCTTTAGGCGGAAAAGATGGGCATCCATTTCCGGTTCCGCTTAAGACCTACGATGAATCGTTGGGCGTCTTGCGGCGCTCACTCGATGCAGCCAAGCTGGGCGATTCAGAAAAGATGGACGGATTTAAGCGATTGGACCGCATGGTGCAGACAGTCGAGCGGCGCTACAGGCCGCTTGCTAATTTCGACCGTGTGCTGCAACACGAACGCGCGATCTCCCCGGAGTTGGGCGGTCGAACTGTTTTCGATGCCCCGAAGAAACCTCAATCAAAGAACGAGCGGCAATTGTCCTTGTTTGATTCGTAAACTTAGCTTGGTTGCAAATGAACCTAAAGACGATAAACTAGTCTTCTCAAAACGGAGGAGTCACTCATGCCTTTTGGAACCAGAGTCAGTTTGCGCGGCAGCGAGAGAAAGCCCCTGCCCGGCTCGGAGATAACGGGGCAGATTAACCCCAATGAAACTCTGCGCGTTACCGTTGTGTTGACGCGCAGGGGCGAGGACCCTCCGGTTGCGGGTGGGAACGCCGTACACGAGCAACTGTCTCATGACGAACTTGCCGCGAGACACGGCGCAGATCCGAACGACATCGACCTTGTGGAACGGTTCGCGCATCACTCCGGGCTAACAGTTGTCGAAAGCAGTCTCCGTAAGCGCCGCGTTGTCCTGGCCGGAACTGCCGCCGCAATGTCAGCCGCGTTCGGAACGGAATTGCAATGCTATCGCGTCAACACGATCGGGCCGAATTTCCGGGGAAGAACCGGAACGATCAGCATTCCTCAGGAACTGCAAGGAGCAGTGATGGCGGTGCTCGGTCTCGACACCCGGCCTATTGCTAAGCCGCACTTCCGCGTGCGCAAAGGCAAAGGCGTCGGCATTCGTCCGAGGGCTGCGGCGGCCAATACCTCTTTCACGCCTCCGCAAGTGGCTGCACTATACAACTTCCCGACTGGCATTGACGGGGCAGGACAGACCATCGCCATTATCGAACTGGGCGGCGGGTACACAGCTGGCGATTTAACGACGTTTTTCAATGGCGTCAGTGTTACAGAGCCGAACGTTTCTGCGATATCGGTCGATGGTGGAACCAACACACCGGGGTCGGACGCAGATGGCGAGGTAGAACTCGATATCGAAGTTGCTGGTTCCATTGCTCCGGGCGCGAATATCGCCGTCTACTTCGCCCCGAACACGGACCGGGGCTTTATTGACGCCATCACGGACGCGGCTCACGACACGACGCGTAAACCATCCGTGATTTCGATAAGTTGGGGCGGGCCGGAAGACTCATGGACCGCGCAATCGCAGCAGGCCATGAACGCCGCGCTTCAGGATGCGGCCACATTAGGCGTTACGGTGACGGTGGCGGCGGGCGACAACGGATCTAGCGACGGCGCTGGCGACGGCAAACTGCACGTCGATTTCCCCGCCTCAAGCCCTTACGCGTTGGCCTGCGGAGGAACCACGTTGCAGGGGTCGGGCAACTCCATTTCTTCGGAAACGGTGTGGAATGAAACGGCGCAGAATGAAGGCGCGACTGGCGGAGGGGTTAGCAATCTTTTCCCGCTTCCCGCGTATCAACAAGCCGCGGGCGTCCCCGCACATCCGGCGACAAATTTTGTGGGCCGCGGCGTGCCAGATGTGTCGGGCGATGCCGATCCGGCCACGGGATACCAAATCGTCGTTGATGGCCAGAACGAGGTTGTGGGCGGAACCAGTGCGGTTGCTCCACTGTGGGCTGGATTGGTCGCCCTCATCAATCAGAAGTTGGGCAAGGCTGTCGGGTTTGTGAATCCCGTTCTCTATTCGTTGAAGGAAACTGGGTTTCACGACATTACTTCGGGCAACAACGACGACAGCGGATTGGGGGCTTACAGTGCCGCCGCCGGGTGGGACGCCTGTACTGGTTTGGGGAGCCCCGATGGAAGTGCGCTCCTCAACGCTTTGCTAACGTCTACGACGACCACCACTCAGCCTGTTGCGACAGGTGTTAGCGTCGGCAGCTAGGAGTTATTTATGAGCCGGCGTATCTCGATTCCGGGTAGCGAACCGGAGCCCCGGGCTCAAGAGCGCTGGCTCGCCGATGTTGATCCGTCCACAAAAATAACGGCTTCCATTCTGCTGCGAAGAAGCTCGTCTAATGCGGAAGAGTTGCTCTCCGGCCACTATCATCCGGCTTCCAGGGAAGCAGCCGAGCGGACAATTGCAGCGAATCCGAAAGATCTCGCGGCAGTGCGTTGCTTTGCCGAGGAGCATGGGATGACGATTGTGGATGATGACGCGGCGTTGCGCCGGGTGCGGGTGGAAGCGACTGCGAAACAGATGGAGGATGCTTTCGGTGTGCAAATTGGTACGGCGGAAGATGCGAGCGGCCGCCGGTTTTTGACTTACAAAGGTGCGATCACGATACCCGATGAATTGTCGGGGATTGTGGTTGCGGTGTTAGGCCTTGATCAACGGCCAGTGGCACGCCACGCCGACCCGTCGCAATAGCTTGTCAATAGATGGGCGCTTCGCCCGGCGGCCGAGTCTTCCAGCGCCGGTGAATCCACATCCACTGGTCGGGATATTCTCGAATTACGTTCTCGATAAGCGAATGGATGCGCTGGGTATCTGCGAGGGTATCGCCGGTCAGTTCGGCCTTCGGATAGAACCGTAGCACGTACTTTTTTCGCGCATGATCCCATAGAGCAAAGCCCGGGATAACGGCTGCGCCGGAGTGGCTGGCGAGCTTCACAAATGCGGTACCCGCGCACGCCTGCTTGCCAAAGAAATCGATAAACACGCCTTCCGCCGGGGCCGTGTTCTGGTCGATCAGAATGCCAACGGCTTCGTTGTTCCGCAGAGCTTTAAGGACTAAACGGGCGGCATCCCGCTTGAAGAGTAGACAATTCCCCGATGCGGTGCGCCGTCTTTCGACAAGCTGATCGATCAAGGGATTATCCAACGGACGAACCATCACGTTCATCGGTTCGGTCATCAGGGCATGAGAAAACGCACTGAGTTCCCAGTTACCCAAATGCGCCGTGGCAACCAGCACACCCTTCCCTTCCCGCTTAGCTTCCAGGTAATTTTCAAGGCCTTCATATTCAATCCACTCGCGAATGTTGGTCTTGTTCAGCGAAGGGGCGCGTGCGATCGCAACCAACAGCCGGGCGATGCTGTGAAACACGCCATTAATGATTCTGTTGCGGTGCGCCTCGTCCAGATCGGGAAACGCAAACGAAAGATTGGTCAGGCCGACTCGCCTGAGCTTTGGAACTGTTGCGTCGAGGAGTCGCGTGGCGGCACGTGCAACGGCGTTGGCAGCGGGAAGCGGCAGTATGCGAAGAGCTACGATGAGCGACACCGCGACTGCAAATTCAAGCCGTGTCGAAAGCCAACTTTTCTTCGATTGCGCCAATTCCGGAGTTTAGTCGATCCAGCCGCCGCCGAGTACCAGATCGCCATCATAGAACACGGCAGCCTGCCCCGGAGTGACGGCACGTTGTGGACCGTCGAAGTGAACCTCGATCCGAGAATTGTCGCCCGTGGGAATGAGTGTTGCGCGTGCGGCGGCGTGTTTGTTGCGAATTTTGACTTCCGCCGAACGGGGTTCGCGTGGGGGGCTGATCGAAAGCCAATTCACCTGGCTCGCTACCAGCACCTGTTTCATGAGTTCGTTGTTGCGTCCAATGACGACGCGGTGCGTGGCGGGTTCGGTAGCGATTACGTACAGCGGTTCGCTCGCGGCGACGCGCAGACCGCGGCGTTGTCCGACCGTGAAATGATGTGTTCCCGCGTGCTGCCCTAGAACGCGCCCGGCCGTATCGACGATTTCGCCTTCGGTATCGGACCGGACAATTCCCTGCTCACTAAAATACGCGTCAATGAACGCGGCATAGTCGCCATTCGGAACGAAACAGATTTCCTGGCTATCGCTCTTCTCGGCGACAGGAAGATTGAGATCCTTCGCCAGTTCGCGGACTTCCGTCTTCACCATCCCGCCCAGCGGGAACAGCGTGCGGGCAAGCTGTTTCTGAGTTAATCCAAAAAGGAAATACGTCTGATCTTTGGCCGTATCGACGCTCGTGCGCATCTGATAACGGCCCGCATCTTCGTCGTAGCTCAACCGCGCGTAGTGCCCGGTTGCGATTTTCTCGGCTCCCACGCCATCCGCCATGTCGAGGAACTGATCGAACTTGATGAAGTTATTGCAGAGGGTGCAAGGAATGGGCGTGCGTCCGTCGAGGTAATCCTGTACAAAGGGCTTTACGACTTCCCGTTCGAAGCGCTCTTCGAAGTTCACGACGTAGTATGGAATGCCCAGTACCGATGCAACAAACCGGGCGTCGTAGACATCGTCGAGCGAACAGCACCTTCCAACAGTGCCGCCTTCCGGAACCAGGTCCGGCAAACGCCGCTGATTCCACAACTGCATGGTCAAGCCAACCACGCGATGACCTTCACGCTGAAGCAATCCGGCAACCACGGAACTATCAACACCGCCCGACATCGCCACGGCGATCGGTGCGGCCTCGTCATGCCTGAACAAGCCGATTCTCCTTTAGCACGGGTTTCCGCAGCTTAGCAGCAACGGCAATTACCGCATCGGCGAGCGCTTCTGTATCCTGCCGAGTGTTCCCGTGCCCGAAGGAGAATCGAACGCTCGACCGCGCCGCATCACGGCTCAATCCCATGGCTAGCAGAACGTGCGAGGGCTCGGTCGATCCGCTGCTGCAGGCCGAACCGCTCGATACAGCCATGCCCTTCATATCGAGCGCGATCACCATCGATTCACCCGAAACGCCAGGGAACGTGATGCTACTGGTGTTGGGAAGCCGAGAAGCCGTAGAAGCGTTCACGTAGGCGTCGGGCAGCGCCGTCAAGACACGCTCCTCAAACTGATCTCGAAAGCATCGCTCGCCCGGGATTTCAAGTGCTCGTGCAAACGCGATTGCGCCCACTACGTTTTCGGTGCCCGCTCTCCGTTCCCGCTCGTGACGACCGCCAAACTGTAGAGCTTTGAGCGGCGTACCTTTGGAAACGAACAGCGCGCCGGTTCCCTTGGGCGCGTACAGTTTATGCGCGCTAACGGAATATAGATCTACTCCAAGATGGCGGACATCCACGTCGATCTTCCCGAGCGCTTGCACGCCATCGCTGTGGAAGTAAATCCCCTGCCCTGCCCTGCGCCGCTCATGAATCAGCGCAGCGATATCCCCGACCGGCTGAATGGTTCCGGTTTCGTTATTGGCGTGCATAACGGAAACCAGAACTGTTCCTTCACGAACACTTCTGGCGATTTCGCCGGGATTGACGACGCCGTCTGGTTGGACGCCGAGATACGTGACCTCGACACCCTCGCGCTCAAGCTGGCGGCAAGGCTCCAGTACGGAAGGGTGCTCTATCGCGGTGGTAACGACATGTTTGCGTGGACCTAGACAATTGCGGACCAGACCAAGTATTGCGAGATTATTCGACTCAGTTCCGCCGCTTGTGAAGACAATCTCAGGAGCCGCTGCGCCTAGAAAGGCGGCGACACGCCTGCGGGAGTTCTCGAGCCACCGGCGCGCCGTTTGTCCTGCCGCATGGGTGCTCGAAGGATTACCCCAGGCATCGCGCAGCGCAACCGCGATGGCGTCCGCCACTTCAGATGCAATGGGAGTCGTCGCGTTGTGATCGAAATACAGCAAGGTGAAAGTAAAAACGCGCGCAAACCCGCGCCCCAGAAGAGATTCTAGAGGCTTTCATTACAATCTTAGCAGCGAATGGGCCCTATTCTCACCCTCACGACCGACTTTGGATTACGCGACCATTACGTGGGCACGATGAAGGGCGTGATCCTGAGCCGCTGCCCCAAAGCGCGCATTGTCGATATCTCCCATGGGGTTCCTCCCTTTTCGATCTGGCCGGGCGCTTACACGATTGATCAGGCTGCGACGTATTTCCCCGCCGGTACGATTCACGTTGTCGTTGTGGACCCGGGGGTCGGAACCGCGCGTCGTGCCATTCTGGTTGAAGCGATTGGACAGCGCTTCATCGCACCCGACAATGGGGTGCTGAGCATGATTCTCTCTCGCGATTCCGGCGCGATGGTCCGCGAAATCACGAATCGGGACCTTTTTCTACCGGCATTGTCCGCCACGTTTCACGGACGCGATCTTTTTGCTCCTGTTGCGGCTTGGCTGGCCTCGGGCGCGGCATCTTCCGACCAAGTGGGCCCGGTACTCTCGACAGTCGAACTGCTGCCCAACGTTGAACCTGTACAAAAGTCGGAGGACGGCTGGACTGGTACGGTCTTGAGCGTCGATCACTTCGGAAACGTAGTCACGAACTTCACAGCCAGCCGGTTTTCGCTCGGAGACTTCACCATTGAGATTCACGGTCGATCAATCGCAGCGGCGCGCAAGACTTTCGGCGACTCGTCCGCGGGAGGCGAGTGCTTCAGCTATAACGGAAGCTCCGGGTTCATTGAACTAGGGATAAATCAGGACAGCGCAGCCGCGTTTCTCGGTGCGGTTCCGGGTGACAGAGTTGGTCTCAAGGCAAAGGGGTGAAATGAAATACGTTCTCGCGCTCGACCAGGGCACCACCAGTTCCAGAGCAATGTTAATCAGCCAGGACGGCCGTGTTCATGCGCTCGCCCAACGGCCCTTTGGACAGATTTTCCCCAAGCCTGGTTGGGTCGAGCACGACCCGATTGAAATCTGGTCGTCGCAATTTGGCGTCGTAAATGAAGCGCTTGCCCAGGTCAATGCGACATCGAGTTCGATAGCCGCGATTGGGATTACAAACCAGCGTGAAACAACTATCCTGTGGGATCGCAAAACAGGCGAACCCGTGTACAATGCCATCGTCTGGCAGGACCGGCGAACCTCCGGCTTCTGCGATCAACTGCGTGAACAAGGGCACGAGCATTTAATTCAGCGGAAGACCGGGCTCATCATAGACGCTTATTTTTCTGGCAGCAAAGTTCGCTGGATACTCGACCATGTTCCTGGCTCCAGGAAGCGTGCGGAAAAGGGCGAACTGGCATTCGGCACTGTGGACAGCTGGCTCATTTGGAAACTTACGGAAGGCAAAACGCATGTAACGGACGTGACCAACGCGTCGCGAACAATGCTTTTCAACATTCATACACAAGTCTGGGATGAGGAGCTTCTTAGACTCTTCGAAATCCCTGCTTCGCTTCTGCCGAAGGTGGTCAGTTCGAGTGAAGTCTGCGGGCAGACTGCGGGAGTTCTTGAGGGCATCCCAATCGCCGGAATTGCAGGGGACCAGCAGGCGGCGCTCTTCGGGCAGATGTGTACAAGTTCTGGAATGGTGAAGTGCACCTATGGGACCGGCAGTTTTATGTTGCTGAACACGGGACCAAAACCGGTGGAATCGCGTAACAAGCTACTCACAACCATCGCGTGGCGGATCGGCGGAATTACCACTTACGCTCTTGAAGGAAGCATTTTTATCGCGGGTGCGGTTGTCCAATGGCTACGCGACGAACTTCAGATCATTCGCACGGCGGAAGAGGTGGAAGCTCTTGCGGCTAGCGTGCCGGATAGCGGCGGAGTTTATGTCGTCCCCGCGTTTTCAGGGCTTGGCGCACCGCATTGGGATCAATACGCGCGCGGCACAATTCTGGGTCTGACCCGAGGCAGCAATCGCGCGCACATCGCACGTGCCGCGCTGGAAGGCATTGCGTTCCAGGTGGCCGACGTACTCGCGGCCATGGAAAACGATTCGGGCGTTCCGGTGAAGGAGCTTCGGGTGGATGGCGGAGCGGCTCGCAATAATCTGTTGATGCAGATTCAAGCGGACCTGCTGGGAGTACAGGTGACGCGGCCTGCCGATTCGGAGACCACCGTACTCGGAGCGACGTATCTGGCGGGTTTGGCGGTTGGGTTCTGGCCGAATCTCGAGGCAATTGCCAGTCAATGGGCGGCGAACGCGCGATTTGTGCCGCGCATGAGCCGGGAAGACCGGCTGTCTCGCAGAAGCGGTTGGACACGGGCACTTGATCGCGCCCGGGCGTGGGAGACGGCGTAAGCACGTGGACGCGTCCGTCAATCGCGAAAGCATTCTCCGCAAGATCGGCACTGAACAAACTGAGTGGGACGTGCTGGTGATAGGCGGCGGCGCGACTGGACTGGGATGCGCCGTCGATGCGGCGGCCCGCGGTTACCGGACTATTTTGTTCGAAGCGCGAGACTTCGCAAACGGTACGTCAAGCCGCAGCACGAAACTTGTTCACGGTGGCGTCCGTTACCTTCGCCAAGGCAATCTGAAACTTGTTCTCGAAGCGTTGCAGGAGCGCGGACGGATGCTGCGAAACGCTCCGCATCTGGCACATAGACGAGCATTCGTCATTCCCGCCTACTCGGCATTCGACGCGCCGTTCTATGGGATTGGGCTCACGCTGTATGACCTGCTCGCGGGGCGCGAATCTATTGGACACCCGCGCATTCTGTCCGCCAGTAGTGTCCATCAAGAACTCCCGACGGCGCGTCAGACCGGACTCAAAGGCGGCATCCTGTACTACGACGGCCAGTTCGACGATGCCCGCTATGCCGTTGCCCTCTTTCGGACGCTGCTTAACCTCGGTGGTTTGGCGGTTAATTACGCAAGAATAATCGCTCTACAAAAACGAGACGGCAAAATTGTCGGAGTCGAAGCCGAGGACGACGAAAGCGGCGAAAGATTCCAGGTGCGGGCGAAGGTGGTCATAAACGCGACTGGAATTTTCGTAGATGAATTACGGCACATGGACTCACCGGAAGCGCCCGGGGTTCTCACGGTCAGCCAGGGGAGCCACCTCGTGCTGCCACGATCCTTTTTACCCGGCGACTCGGCGCTGATGATTCCGCGAACATCCGATGGGCGCGTGCTGTTTGCAATTCCCTGGCATGACCGGGTGGTTGTCGGTACAACCGACGTTCCAGTACCGCAGCCCGACATCGAACCTCAGGCAAAGAGCGACGAACGCAGTTTTCTTTTAGAAAATATCGAACGATTTCTCGGGCGCAAACCTGAACCGGCCGAAGTCCTTAGCATGTGGTCCGGTCAGCGGCCCCTTGTTCGCCACAAAGGGAGCGGCAGCACCGCTGCGATTTCACGCGACCACACGATTTTGATCTCCGATGCCGGCTTGGTGACGGTCACCGGAGGCAAATGGACCACATACCGGCGAATGGCGGAAGACACAATCGACAAGGCCGCGGAATTGGCTGGGCTGAAGCGTGCAGCATGCCGGACACAGGACCTTCACCTGCACGGCTGGACGAAAACCTTTGACGCCACCGTTACTTGGGAGAAGGTGTACGGCACGGATTTATGTTCGATTCGTGCGCTAAGCGCGGACAATCCGGAGCTAGCCGCGCCGCTGCATCCCAATTTGCCGATCAAAAAAACGGAGATCGTATGGGCGGCTCGCTACGAGATGGCCCGTACCGTTGAAGATGTCTTGGCGCGCCGTACGCGCGCACTGTTTCTTGATGCTAGAGCAAGCATCGAAGCAGCCACTGAAACAGCCCGGTTGCTCGCAGTGGAACTGGGGCGCGATGACGCGTGGCAGGAGGCGCAGGTTCGAAAGTTTCAGCGGCTTGCACGGCAATATGTCTGGACTTGAGCGGTGATTCTTCGGGGCATGATACAACAGAGACCGTCGCGTTTATGCATCTTGATTCAGCGGTTTTGGGCGAGTTCGTGGGAACGATGGTTCTCATTCTGTTGGGAAACGGCGTGGTCGGTGGAGTGCTGCTGCCGAAGTCTAAGGCCTACGGGGCTGGGTGGCTTGCGATAACAGCCGGATGGGGGTTGGCTGTATTTTGCGGGGTTGCCGTGAGCATTGCCATGGGTGACGGCGACGCTCATCTGAATCCCGCCTTCACGGTCGCTTCGGTGATCATGACCGGACACGCGGAACGGCTCTTCACCTATATTCCGGCGCAAATCCTCGGCGGCGTTTTAGGCGGGGTGCTTGTGTGGCTTTTTTATCTGCCGCATTGGAGACTCTCTGAGGATCCTGCTACGAAGCTTGCCTGTTTTTCAACGGGTCCGGCGGTGCGCAGCTATGGAAGCAATTTTCTCAGCGAAGTGATCGGCACGTTCGTGCTCGTGCTGGTTGCGGCTGCTCTGGTTTCTCATCGCCTTGCGCCTGGCGGCGTGGCGCCGGGACTCGGGCCTGTGCTCGTTGGTGCTTTGGTCTGGAGTATCGGTCTTTCACTTGGCGCTACGACCGGTTACGCGATTAATCCGGCCCGCGATCTAGGTCCCAGACTTGCTCATAGCTTCCTTCCTATAGCAGGAAAGGGAACGTCCGACTGGCCGTATGCGTGGATCCCGGTTTTCGGACCGGTCTGCGGGGCCATCATTGCCGCGCTTTTTATTCGCTATACGGGAATCTAAGAAGCATGTGGGCGCGGCTAGCATTTTCTGTTGTCATTTTGGTGGCGCAAGTTTTCGGACAAACTGGCCAAAAAAAATTCACCCAAACGTGCGGCTTCTGTCACGGTGCGGATGCGACGGGCGGCGAGGGTCCCAACCTTATCCGCTCCGCGCTGGTGCGCCACGATGTTAGCGGCAATTTGATTGGGCCGGTGATTCGCGA
>JALYVD010000142.1 GCA_030853405.1 Acidobacteriota bacterium
GGCCAATCCGGAGCGGCCCATTGCACCGAGCACTTCTTCAAACTCGTGACGCGTTATCTCGCCGTTAGGGCAGAGTTCGGCATAGAGCTTCCCAGTGGACCTCGGGCCACCAGAACGAAGGGCCTTCCACGCGCGCTGAAATATAGCCGCCTCGGTTGCTGTAGCGGCGCGGAACCGCTGCGCCACACACTCCCCCGGAACGCAAAAATCGCACTTGCCGCAAGCGCTCTTCCCATCCGCGAGATCGCCGAAGTGCTGGACCAATGTAGCCATCCGGCATTGCGAGCTTCGTGCAAAACGAATCATTCCCTCAATTTGGGCGGCTTTGTGTCCGCCTTGCGCCACATAAAGCTCGCGCCACCGGCCCGGCCCGCGCGTGATGTTCTCCTCATAATCCAGCACAGCGCCAGAATGGGTCCACAATTTTTCGAGCGCCTTATCGAAGAGGTCCGGATCGATTTTCAGCTGCTTCTGCAGAACCGCCTTCGGAACGGGCTCCGCTCCAATCCGTTCGTAGATGGAATCGAGCACGGTGACGTCCGGATAGTCCCGCTCAAAAAAGAAGTCGTGCGTGTAACGGTCCGCATACGACTGCATCAAAATGGCACGGCTGGGAGCGCCATCTCGTCCCGCGCGCCCGATCTCCTGGTAATAACCTTCCAGACTCGCCGGAAGAGCCGCGTGGACGACTGTTCGCACGTCCGGTTTGTCGATGCCCATTCCAAACGCGGTTGTGGCGACCATCACCTCCACGCTCCCGGCAAGAAAATCCTGCTGAACCTGCGTGCGATGCTGCGAGTCGAGGCCTGCGTGATAGGCAGCCGATTTACAAATAGAACCAAGCTCAACAGCGAGCGCCTCGGTCTGCTTCCGCGTAGGCGCATAGACAATAGCGGGCCTGTGACTCGGGTCGGCTAGAAGTTCGCACACGAGCGCGTTCCGTTGAGAAGGCGCGCATTCCACAATTTCGATCCCAATGTTGTCGCGCCGGAATCCGTGAATGAACTGCGCGGCATGAGCGAGCCCCAACTGCTCCGCGATATCCTTCTGAACTAGCGGAGTAGCCGTAGCCGTGAGCGCTATCACGGGCGCAGGCCGCAGCATCGGCAAGTATTGCCCCAGCATCCGGTAATCCGGACGAAAATCGTGGCCCCATTGCGAAATGCAGTGCGCTTCATCCACCGCGATCAGCGATGGCTTTCTCTTGGCAAGCATTTCGGCGAAGCCGCCCACGCGAAACCGTTCCGGCGCAATGAACAGGAATTGAAGCTTACCGGCGAGGTAGTCAAAACAGACCTGGCGCGAAGCCTGACGGTCTCGACCCGAATGAATGCGTTCGACGGAAAAGCCCTGCTGGTGCAGTTTCGCCACCTGGTCTTCCATCAGCGCAATTAAAGGGCTGATGACGAGCGTGGTCCCACCGCGAACTACTCCGGGGAGTTGGTAGCAGAGCGACTTGCCCGAACCGGTAGGCATCACCAGCAGAACATCTTTCCCGTCGATGACGGCGCGGCATACGGGCTCCTGGTTCGGACGAAACGAAGCAAATCCGAATCCTTCTTGGAGGATCTCGGGCAAACTCTTGCCGTCTAGAACGGGGGAGTCGCGGACCACAGGGACAGGCTCGTTCTTCTGCTCTGCCACACTCCTGGAATGCGGAGCTTCGCCCGCTTTTCCGACGACATCCCGCACATAGTTCTCGATGCCTTCAAGAAACGGCCCTAACTTCGCCGAGCCTCGCTGTATGCGCTGAAGATATGCCTCCCATTGCCCGGTCATCATCGGGCTTTTCACCTCAGGATGGACCACCTCAATGAGCCGAATGCCCTTGTCCGTCGCTTCTAAACTCTTTCCGCTACGCACAATGTAAGCGCGCTTCAGTAGAACCTCGATCATGGCCGCCCGAGTAGCCGGCGTCCCCAGACCGGACTCCTTCATCGCTTCCGAGAGTTCCCGCTCATCCAGGGTCTTTCCCGCAGTCTCCATTGCCGTCAAGAGCGTAGCTTCCGTAAAACGTTTGGGCGGACGAGTCTTCTTCTTCGCAATCTTGACGTCGCGTACATCCTGCGCCTGCCCCTTCGCCAGACTGGCCGGAAGCGCCTGCTCGCCAGCATCCTGTTCGCCGCCCTCACCCTTTTTGCTCTTCTTCCGCTCCGCCGTTACGTCCAGCACCTTCCAGCCGGTTTGCTGCTCGGCGGTACCCGACGTGTGAAACCGGTCCGTCAATTCCCCACTCGATATCTCAGTGATCACCGCAGTGATCACAGTCGTGACAGCCACGATGTAATCGTCGTGCCAGGCAGTCAGCAGCCGCCTGCAGATCAGGTCGTAGATCTTCCGTTCGTCTCCCGAAACTCCCGCTTTATCAGCCTGTACGGCGGTTGGAATAATCGCATGGTGATCGCTGACTTTGGAATCATCGACAAACCGCCGTCCGAGCGGCCGCTCGCCAGTACCGGGAGCCACATGCTTCAAATAGGGACCTTTGACCGCATCCACCACGCGGCGCAAAGTCTTCGCCACATCCTGAGACAGATGACGGCTATCGGTGCGCGGGTAACTGATCAGTTTGTATCGTTCATACAGCGTCTGCGCCAAATCGAGCGTGTTCTGAGCGCTGAACCCAAACAGCCGGTTCGCGTGACGCTGCAATTCGGTGAGATCGTACAACAATGGCGGAGAAGTCCGCTGGGTTTCCGATTCAATCGACTCAATCCGCGCTTGCCCCGTCCGTGCACGTTCGACGATAGCCTTCGCCTCAACCCCGTCGGCTGCCAGGCGCATCGCCCTTTGCAATGTTTCGCGATCTAAATTTTCTGCCTGAGGCCTGAACCAGGTTCCCTGATAAGAGACCTCCTCGGCTTCTTCGGCGGGATGAAACGTTGCGAGGACCTCGGAGTACTCCTCCGGCGCAAATTTTCTGAGCACCAGTTCGCGCTCGACAATCATCGCGAGCGTGGGAGTCTGTACGCGGCCAACGGACAGTTCCTCGTTGAAAGCCAACGAGTAGGCGCGAGACAAATTCATGCCAACCAGCCAGTCTGCTCGGCTGCGGCCGCAAGCGGCATCGGCCAAGGGATCGTAATCCGCCCCCGGCTTAAGCGCATCGAATCCCTTGCGGATCGCCTCCGGAGTCAGCGACGAGATCCACAGCCGCTCGAAGGGCTTTTCACATTCCGCCGCTTCGTAGATGTAGCGAAAGATAAGCTCGCCTTCACGCCCTGCGTCCGTTGCGCAGATGACACGCGAAACGCGCGGGGAGTTGACGATCTTCTTTACAATTTCGAACTGGTCTTTGGTTTTGTCGTTGACCACCAGTGGCCAGCGCTCAGGCAGCATGGGAAGCAGATCTTTGCGCCAGCGCCGCCAATCCGAATTCATTTCGTGCGGCTGGGCAAGCCCGACTAGATGACCTATCGCCCAGGTGACCACGTAGCCGTTCCCCTGGAGATAGCCTTGTCCCTGCTTATTCGCGCCCAACACGCGGGCGATGTCACGGGCTACGGAGGGCTTTTCCGCCAGCACGGCCGTAGTACTGGTTTCGCTAGCCTCCATTGTGACTTCCAGTTTATCGGCTCACGCCAGAACCAGCATCTCGTCGGCGTTCGAAATCAAGGAAGGGCTTCCAACCAGCCGAAAGCCAATCGAAGGTATTCGTAAATTAGTGTAGTCATTTCGAAAGCAAATGATGTACACTACTACGGAATGAGAGCCCATGTCTTTCGCTCCCACTATCACAATTTGGATCAAGAGCCATGTCTGACCACAAGCCGAACCGGCTAGCAGCTGAAGAGCGCCGGCGCGAAATACTGGGCGTTTTGGGCCGGAAGGGCCGAGTCAGCGTGGACGAAATTGCCAAGCATTTCGGTGTTTCAGCCGTCACGGCTCGCGGCGATCTTGACGCGTTATCGAAGAGCGGCTCGCTGGTGCGCTCGCATGGAGGCGGCATCAAACCGCTAGTAGCGGGCCCCGATCATCCCATGCGCGTCCGCGAGCGAATGCATCACGAAGAGAAGGTGAGAATCGCACAAGTGGCGCTTAGCCTCATAAAACCGCTGCAGACAATCATCCTTTGCAGCGGGTCAACCTCGGCGGAACTCGCCGAACAGCTACGGCTCAATTGCCCCAGGGGCCTCACGGTTATCTCCTACGCTCTCAACATCGCCGCAAAAATCGTTGATACCCCGAATATTTCGCTCGTGATGATCGGTGGTTTCTTACGCCAGCCGTCCAGCGCTTTCGTCGGACCTCACGCCGAGCAGATGATGCACTCGCTCCATGCCGATCACTGTTTCATGAGCACCGTCGGGATCGACGCTCATATCGGCCTGACCACGCTCGACATCATGGAAGCGCAACTGAACCGGCGCATGATCGAATCCGCCGCCCAGGTTACCGTCCTTGCGGACTCGAGTAAATTCGGCCACCGTAGCCTCTCGCTGATTTCCGATTTCCGCGCCATTCACCGCGTCATTACCGACACGGGGGCTCCCGCCGCCGATGTCGAGAGTCTTCGCTCGCGCGGCATCGAAGTTATACTGGCCTGAAACTTGGCTTTGCCTTCCGTTTGATTGCTTTTCTAAGTTTCTGCGAATAAAGAAAATTCACAGAGCGCGGGACAGGCTGACGAGTTAATAATTCTGAGGCGAACCCGCGTGGTCTTTGCCATTTGCTCAGTTCTGAGAATGCGGCAGATGCCGATGCTGGTTCCCTGTCCGAATGGGAGCCAGCGGCCTTCGCGCCAAATATCGATGGCGAACTCAGAGATGCGCTGGCCTAAGAGAATGTGTTCGCGCAGCCGTACTAAGTTGAAGGACTGCTCCGCTGAGAGATCAAAAATAACTTCGGGAGTTGTAACGGAATCGTCCGTGGTCCAGTACGTGTCTGGCTTGCCGTCCACGAGGTGTTGCGCGTTGTAAGCCGAATTTCGGCCGCGAGTGTTGGAGGCGTGAATGCGAGCGCCAGACGCACAACTGCGCGTGAAAATCGATCTCATGAGAGTCCCGAACGAACGCAGCGATGCGGCATCTTCCTCATGAATAAGCCCCCGGCGATCTGGCGGCACGTTCAAAAGAAAACTCGCACCCCGTCCAACTGAATCGTAGTAGAGCTGCAACAATTCACGCGCGGTCTTCACCTTTCCGTTCTCGGCTGGATGCCAGAACCAGCCAGGGCGAATGGAGACGTCGCACTCAGCGGGCATCCAATACTTACCGTTTCGCGTTCCGCCAGTTGCCTCACTTTCAACGATGTCCCCAGGCGACCCCGGACCGCCGTGGGGTGAGCGTGGAGTATAAGTGGCCCAGCAGGGCTCGCCCGCGATTCCCTTCTCGTTACCCACCCATCGAACATCAGGCCCCACGTCACTGAAAATTGCCGCGTCCGGCTGAAGCTTGCGCTCCAGTTCCCAGGTGCCAGGCCAGTCGTAATAGTGGAGCTTGTCGATCACGCGCTTCTCGCGAGCTCCGCCATAGAAGCCATCGCCGCCGCTAGCGCCATCGTGCCAGATTTCGAAGATCGGTCCGTATCCGGTCAGAAGCTCGCGCAGTTGCTGGCGATAGATGTTGATGTACCCGGGAGTTCCGTAAGCTGGATTGTTGCGGTCCCAAGGCGACACATAGACTCCAAATTTAATGCCATGGCGCGCTGCGGCTTCAGAAACTTCTTTGACGATGTCGCCACGTCCCGCCTTATAGGAGCTGTTGCGGATGCAATGGTCGGTGGTGTTTGTGGGCCAGAGACAAAAACCATCATGGTGCTTGCAGGTAAGAATCACGCCCTTGCTGCCCGCCTCTTTCAAACACTGCGCAATGGCATCGGCATCGAACGCGGTCGGATTAAAAACAGCCGGGCTTTCATCTCCGTAGCCCCACTCTTTATCCGTGAAGGTGTTCACCGTAAAGTGCAGGAAGTTGTAAAACTCCATCCCGCTCCATGCCACTTGCCGGGGAGAAGGAATCGCTCCGTACGGTGCGGGAGCGGGTGTGTCGGCGGACGCGGTCGCAAGCGTTGCCGCCGCAATCGGTGTGTGCACGAGGAAAGATCGCCTGCTATAGAGCGCCATGTGTATTGTTATATCGAGATCTTGCAGATGCCGATACTGCTCGAAGTGATTGTTACCTCTGTTCACGAAGCGATAGAAGCGGAACTCGGCGGCGCTGACCGGCTGGAGTTGGTCGATGCGCTGGAACATGGCGGTCTCACGCCGAAAACGGAAATTGCCGCTGAAGTGCTGCGGGAGGTCTCGATACCCGTGCGAGTGATGCTGCGAGAGAGTGCATCGATGTCGATCGTGGACGATGCCGAAATCAGGCGTCTCCGCGTGCGCGCCGAAGAGTTTGCGGCGTTGCCGATCAACGGTTTGGTCCTCGGATTTATCACGGAAGGCCATCCGGATTTGGAAGCGATGACTGAGATACTGGCGGGCGCGCCGCAATCGCCGGTAACGTTCCACCGCGCATTCGACCTTCTAAACGACCGGATGCGAGGGATCGACATGTTGAAACGCATTCCACAGATCGACCGAGTACTGACAGACGGGGGAGAAGGCTCTTGGCAGGCCCGCAAGAGGCGCATATTCGAGTGGCAGCGCGCCTGTGCGCCACGGATAGAAATCATCTTCGCGATAGGCAATGAGATTTCTGAATTTTCACAGCTATGCCGTGAACCGGGACACCTGGAAGTTCACGTCGGTCGAGCGGCGCGGCTGCCACACTCGGTATCCGGAGTTGTAGACCGCGAACAGGTGTCGGCTGTGAAAAGGGCTCTGGCGGGGGCGACCCATTAAACTGGATCCAGCCCTATCCGCGAACCCTATGGACCATGAAGCCACAATCGACAACCTGAATCGCCTCGTTCACGTCAACAAAGACGCCGAGACCGGCTTCCTCACCGCAGCCGAGAACGTGAAAAACTCGGAGCTCGAAACTCTGTTTTCCGGGTATGCGGCCCAGCACGCAAAATTCGCTGGCGAGTTGCAGAGCGAAATCGAACGTTTAAACGGCTCGGCTTCGGATTCTGGAACCTTGGGCGGAGCTCTCCACCGGGGCTGGCTGGATCTGAAGTCTACACTGTCCAATCACTCCGCGGCGGGGATGCTCGCGGCCTGCGAGGGCGCTGAGGAATCAGCTCAGATCGCCTACAATGACGCGTCCGATGTCATTCGAACAGGACAGCCCAACGCGCTCATCGAAAAACATAAACAGCAGATTCAAGGCATTCGTACACGGCTGGTCAGGCTGGTGAAGGAAACTGAGGACGGCGTGGACTTCCAGAAGAACGAATAGAGGTTATGGATACTCGGTCTGTTTTTCGAAAACTGCACGAAAACGGCTGCTTTGTAATTCCCAATCCGTGGGACACCGGCACCGCGAAATATCTTACGCATCTCGGCTTCAAAGCCCTCGCGAGCACCAGCGCTGGGCTCGCCTTTTCACGCGGATTGCCCGATGCCAGTTGGGCTGTGCCGCGCGATACGGTGCTCAGCCACCTTGAGGAGATAGTCGCTGCAACGGACCTGCCCGTAAATGCCGATTTCGAATCCGGCTATGCGCACGATCCCGAGGGCGTCGCCAACAATGTGAAGCTCTGCGTGGAAACAGGGGTGGCCGGTCTCTCCATAGAGGATGCTACCGGAGATCGCGAAAACCCGCTTTACGAGCTCCCCTTGGCGGTCGAACGCATCAAAGCCGCACGTGCCGCCATTGACGCCTCGGGAACTGGCGTGCTCCTCACGGCAAGAGCCGAATGCTACCTTGTAGGGCACCCCGATCCCAAGAGAGAATCGGTTAAGCGTCTGCAGGCCTACGCGGCAGCTGGTGCGGACGTGCTCTATGCGCCAGTCCCCGCAATCGAGAAGACATCAAGGCCATAGTTGCAGCAGTTTCTCCCAAGCCGGTGAATGTGTTGATGAGCGCGAACACCGGGCTTCGCGTTTCCGATCTCGCGGAATTGGGTGTGCGCCGCGTTAGTGTAGGCTCGTCACTTGCCCGCGCGGCCTGGACCGGCTTCATCAAAGCGGCGAAATTGATAGCGGATGAGGGAAGCTTCGCCGGTTTCGAAGGCGTAGTCCCATTCGCCGAAATCAATGGTATCTTTTCGAAAGTGCTATCGAACCAGTCCCGAAAGGAATCAACGAAATGACCATTGCAGAAGTTCTCCTTCTAGACTTCGACAGTGAAATAGCGAACACGCGCCGCACGCTCGAACGCATTCCCGAGAACGATCCGCAATGGAGACCGCACGAGAAATCCATGCCCATCGGCCGACTTGCTCTCCATACCGCGCGCTTGCCGGAGTTCTGCTCGCGAATCCTTACAACAGAGGAACTCGACATGAGCAAAGATAAGTGGCCGGATTTCATCTTCGAATCGACCGCGCAGCTTTTAGCTGAGCTGGACCGGACGGCAGCCGAAGCGAAGTCTCACCTTGCGGCAATGCCGGATGACGAACTCCGAAGGTCATGGAAACTGTCCTTTAAAGGACGTGTCATCGTCGATGCGCCGCGCATGGCTCTCTACCGCACCATGTTTCTCAACCACGTCGTTCATCACCGCGCTCAACTCGGCGTATATCTGCGCTTGCTCAACGTACCGGTTCCCGGCCTCTACGGCCCTTCCGCCGACGAACCTTTCGTCTAAGCGCTGTGCCAGACATCCACATTCGGCCCTTTCAACCCGAGGATGCAATCGCTTTCCGCGATCTGAATGAGGACTGGATCAAGAAGTATTTTCGTCTTGAGGACGAGGACCGGCTTGTCCTGGGCGATCCAAACCGCCACATTCTTGCGCCCGGTGGTCATATCTTTATGGCGCTTTCAAACGACCAGCCCATTGGCTGTTGCGCGCTGATCCCCATGAAGCCCGGTGTCTTCGAGTTAGGGAAGATGGCTGTGGCAGAGGAGTATCGCGGGCGCGGCGTCGGACGCAAGATCCTTGAATATGCAATCGCGCAGGCAAAGGCGCTTGGAGCCGAGTCGCTATTCCTCGGAACCAATACCAGGCTTGCCGACGCCATTCATCTTTATGAATCGGTTGGCTTCCGTCATCTTTCTCCTGAAAGCGTTCCTCCCTCGCCGTATGCGCGAGCGAACGTCTTTATGGAACTGCCTCTATAGGACTCGGCGTTCCTGTAGTTCCGCTTTCCAACTTCCCGACAACGGCGCGCGCAATGCTCTCTCCAGTAGTTCCGGATTCCGTTCATCGCCACGATAGAGACGGACTACATCGGCCACGGTAACAGCCTCGGGACCATCGGCATGTTTTGCGATCGGGTCGCCCGCCGCAAGATGGCCTTCCTCAACTATCGAAAAATAAATTCCCGACCGGCCACTTTGCCAGAAGCGCTTCACCATGTCGGGACGCCCGAATCGGATCCCGAGTTTGTAACAGGGCATTCGCGGTTGAGTGACTCGCAGTACCGCCGAGCCGATGTGAAATTCATCCCCTATGCACACCGTGTCTTCCAGCAGCCCTTCCGTCGTCAGATTCTCGCCGAATACTCCATGCGGAAAATCCATTTCGGGCAGTTGGTCTTTCCAGAATGGATAGTGTTCCAGCGGGTAGGAATAGACGGCTTTATACGGACCGCCGTGCGCTGTCAGGTCTGATTGCCTATCGCCCTCGATGTTGTGCTGCACTACTGCCACTCGCCCCCGCACCGACGCTTTAAAGATACTGGTCAGGACGGTCGTATCGCCCACCTGCACTCGTTTGGGGCCGCCGACGTTCACGGAAACAATGCGACAGGTTCTCGCCATCCCTCACACCTGAATTCTGGAGAACATTCGGCTTCCGGCTGTCAGAAACACAATCGCGACGGCGATCATCACTATAACGTCCAGCCCGATGCCGAAATGCGAGACCCCAATTAGGGTCGCCCGTAAAGCGTCCACGCCATACGCCAGTGGGTCGAGACTTGTAATCAACGCGAACGCCCTCGGCAAATTCGTTAGCGGAAACAATGCGCCCGACAGAAAGAAGATCGGCATCACCAGGAAGTTCATAATCAACTGAAATCCCTGCATGTTTTGCAGCACGGACCCGATCGCCGTTCCCAAAGCCGAGAACACGCACGCGATCAATCCCATGAAAACAAACGCGAGGGGAAGTTCCGTCCAGTGCAGCATTCGAAAGCCCGCCAGAAAGCACACGATCATTACAAGCGTTCCCTGTATCACGGCCACTGTCGATGCGCCCAGCGTTCTCCCCAACATCACCTGAATGCGTGGCACCGGAGCTACCAGCGTCTCTTTCAAAAATCCAAACTGCCGGTCCCACAATAAGCCCATTCCGGAAAACACCGAACTGAAAAGCACCGTCATCGCAATTACGCCGGGTGCTACGAACTGCACGTAGTTCCCTTGTCCGGCCTTCTGAAAAACGGGTCCGAGTCCGAAGCCGAGTGCCAGGAGATAAAGCACCGGCTGCCCGAGTGACGCCACAATCTGCGCTCGCGATCTCACGTATCTCCGCAACTCGCGCAGCCACATGATGAAAACGACGCTCATCTTCGATTTCCTCTCCACATCTGCGCCATTTGCCTCATCTGATCGGATGAGGATGCCGCTTCGTCCCGAATCGTCGATCCGGTCAGCGACAGAAACGCTTCTTCCAGAGAGGCCGTTTCCGTCTGTTCTTTCAACTCCCGTGGTGAGCCTTGCGCCACAATCTTCCCGTGATCGATGATCGCTATCCGTTGCGCGACCCGCTCCGCCTCATCCATGTAATGCGTCGTCAAGAACACCGTTACCTGTTCGGTTTTGTTCAGATGCTTGACATGTGTCCAAAGCTGGTTGCGCGTTTGCGGATCGAGCCCCAACGTTGGCTCGTCCAGAAACAAAATCTTAGGCGTGTGCAGCAAACCGCGCGCGATCTCAAGCCGCCGCTTCATGCCGCCCGAGAACACCTTCACCTGATCGTTCCGCCTCTCCCAGAGTTCGAACAGCTTCAGCAAACTTTCGGTGCGCTCCAGCCTCATCTTGCGCGGCACGTGATAGAAAACCCCGTGCAGTTCCATATTTTCGGCGCAAGTCATGTCGCCGTCGAGGCTTGGATCCTGAAAAACAATACCGAAACGCTTCCGCACTTCATTCGCCTTGGTCTTTGGATCCAGACCGTCGATTTCCAGAGTGCCGCTCGTCGGTGTCAACAACGTCGTCAGCATTCTGATCGTCGTCGTTTTCCCGGCTCCATTCGGTCCTAAAAACGCAAAGATCTCCCCTCTCGCCACGTCGAACGAAACCTGGTCCACTGCCGTGACGTCACCGAACTTCTTCACCAGCCTCTCTACACGAATCATTTGCACTCCTCCGTCTACTTCAGGAGTCCTCGAACTCTGCTCTCAATCGCAGCCGTCGCTTGCTTAACGGGAAACAACTTCTCCAGCAATCCAAGATCGACGTCGATCGTCAGGTCCTTGTCCGTAACATCGACCGTCCCCCTGATCGGCGCGCCCAACAGGCCCATCTTTGCGTCGAATGAGAAGGCCAACGTTGATCCCGTCCAGGTTCTTTTTTCGTTTACGATTTGCAGCGGAATGCCGCCAGTGGTCCGGAACAGGTCATCCAGGGAGCGGTCAACCGCCCGAACGACTTCTTCTTTTGATTTGTTGTGGGAGACCGTTATACGCACGCGAAGCTCCTTCTTTCTTCCTCAAGCAGAACACACGGCCTGCATCGCGCCGGCTCACTTCAACAACAAAGTCCGCAGGGATCGCAGGTCGTGCAACAAGCGAAGGCTACTCTCCGTATGCGATTCCAGCTGGTTCAGTTTGTGCACAACCAGACGCAATGCCTCTTCCCGCCGCGGGAGGGATTCGTCAGCGCTTAAGAGCGTTCCAATTTCGGCGTGCACCTTGCCGACCTCGACATACAGAAGCTCTAGAAATTCCTCGGCGCTCTCGATCGTGGCGAACGGCGTCAACTCCATATCAGCCGGCGAAAATGTTGCGGTCTAAATATTCGTTGCGTGTTTTGCCGCTTGGATCATAATGTTCCAGCAACGCGCGGTACTCCGGCAATTTCACGTACTGTGATTGCAGCCGGGAGGGCGCCATCGTAAATAGTTTTGCCCAATGTGGTCTGGGATCGAAAGGCGCCAATTGTTCTTCGATCATCGGAAGCACGGCTTTGACGGCGGACCATTCCGGTTTCCAGGTAAAGTGAACCGTCATTGCGGGCCTTTTATAACAGGGGCTTATCCAGAGGTCGTCCGCATCAATGGTTCGCAATTCTGTAATCATCAGATGCGGCGTAACGTGCTCGCGCAATTTCTCCACCGCGAGGATGGCTTGGTACGCTCTATCGCGCGGAACGAAGTACTCCGATTGCAACTCATCCCCACTGCTCGGTGTGAAATTCATGCGGAAATGCGGCAATCGCTCGTACCAGGGACCCGGAACGCCCATCTGTTCCGTGCAATTTTCCGCCGAATGTCCCGCTAATGGATGAAGGTTCCTGGTCGCCAGTTTCGCGCCAAAGAAGTCGGGTTTGAATGCGGAAGTGCCAACCTGGTCAACACGGCTCTTGATCCACACCTGAGTCGCCCGGTGATTCTGCCAATCCGTGAACAGACTGACGCTATAACCGCTCAAGAATATCTCGTCGAGGTGGTGTTCCAATGCCTCGAACGGCAAATTCTCGTAGACGACCTGCCTCACGTCATAGGCCGGCTGAACCGCCAGCGTAAGCTTTGTCACCACACCTAATCCACCGAGGCCAATCACGGCCCCTCGAAACCGTTCACCATCCCGTTCCGCCGAAAGAACGGTTACATCCCCTTGTGGCGTGACAATTTCCATCGCCCGAACAGCGGTTGACAGATTGCCATTCTTACTACCCGAACCATGGGTCCCGGTCGCACATCCTCCCGCCACGGAAATATGCGGCAGCGAAGCGAGATTGTGCAGAGCGTATCCTTTTTCATAAAGATACGGCGACAGCTTGCCGTAGCTGACACCCGCACCCACCGTTACCGTATGTGACTTCGGGTCCAACTCCATTTGACCGAAATTCTTGAGCGAGATTTGATCCCCGGGGGTGTCAGCGATGTTGTTAAACGAATGCCGTGTCCCCAGCGCCTTGATCTTGTTTCGGCTCTTCACAAGCTTCTGAAGTTCTTCGACGGACTCCGGAGTATCCACCCGTTCGGCTTTGTATTGGTAATTGCCAGACCAGTTCGTGAGATGTTCCGCACCCTGCTCGCCAGCGGCCAAATGCGAGAGCATACCACCCGCAATCAAAGCGCCAGACGTCTTCAAGAAATCTCTTTTATCCATCTTTAATCACCCTGTTTAATCACTCACGGTTGCCGGGCCTCGACGCTCAAAAACCGCACGCCGTCCGGCGCCCCAAACACCATTCCACGACGGAATGATGATACTGCAACTCCCTCTGGCAATGCTCTGGCACGCAAGCCGGATCAACGGCCGCAGGTTATCCGGTGTATGAAACGGACTTTCCCAATAACCGAAGTGCGCCATTCGCTTACGCTCGAAATCATCCACCGGCGCAAGCTTGTCGTTACCGCCAACTACGCCCACCCAGCACGTGCCGCAACTCCCGGCGCGGCAGTGAACCGGAATAGCGCCATTACCCGCAAAACAGCGCGAGTCCGCCTCATGATGCGGCCGTTTGTCACGTTCGGCGGCGGTAGTGATGTGCTGGCCGGGAATCAGCGGAAACCAACCATCCGGCTGCTTCTCGTTCATGACGATTCGAGGCTGGCGTTTAGAAAACCAGTGGCTCTTTGCATCGCTAGCTCGGGAGCGGAGGATCTCTCCCGGGCTCCGGACGTCCGAAGGCGGCGCGTAAGTATTCACTAGAAAAGCTGGACCCGCTTGCCGCAAGGTCATGAGGCCAATCGCCGAGATCGGCAGCGTAAGTTCAGACGGGCCCCTTACATCTGCCGCAACAGCGCGTATCGTCTCAACCAAGCTTCGCTTCGGACTAACTCCCGCTAGCGCTTCCTTAACTAGAGGCCAGTACCGGTGACTGTAAAGAAACCGATGCGACGTATCGGCGACCTCCGCCAGCGCGTATATCCCACGAAATTGAAAAAACTGCTCCAACACTGTGCGATCGGACGTCGCCACTAACAGTTCCTGCAGTCCGAGGGGGAAGAATTGGAACCAGATAAAACACGCATCCCGGTCCATAGGGTGCATTTCATTTGCGAGTTCCCTTAGTGCAAAGGGCCAGTCTGCGTCAAATTGACGTAAACTCACGTGCATCCAGTTGACTTAAACAGACTCCCGGCGAACCGCATCTAAAATGCCGTTAATAAACGGTAGCGATTCATCGTTCGAAAACTGCCGTGCCAACGCAAGCGCTTCATCGATAACGACGGGCGCGGGAATCACCTGCAGCGTCATCTCATAGATCGCAAGCCGCAGGATATTCCTATCCACCACCGGCATTCTTTCAAGCCGCCAGTTTTGCGCCTTGGCTTCTATCTGCTCGTCTATTTTTTTGGCGTTGGATACAGTGCCCCGGGCAAGCTCTTCCATAAATGGATCCGGCTTCGGCCTGGTCTCGTTATCGCTTTCTTCCGAATGAAGAGTGTCGTAATAGTGAGAAATCGCGCCGTCAACGGACTCGCCGCGCATGTCCCATTCGAAGAGGACCTGCAAGGCGCGCTTTCTTGATCGGTGACGGGCGGCCATCGTTTAGCGGCTTTCCCGAAACTGCTTCACCAGATTCGCCATTTCGATCGCCACTTCTGCGGCTTCCGCGCCCTTATTACCGCTTTTTCCGCCCGCCCTGTCCATAGCTTGCTGCATATCGTCGGTAGTCAACACGCCAAACGAGATCGGGGTACCCGTCTCAAGACTCACTTCCCGCAAGCCTTTCGCCGCGGCTCCCGCAACATACTCGAAATGCGGCGTATCGCCCCGGATCACCGCACCCAACGCCACGATCGCGTCACAGTGAGGAGCCATGTTTTTAGCCGCTATCGGCAGTTCCCAAGCGCCCGGAACCTTCACGAGATAGATGTTGTCGTGCACGCAGCCATACTGTTCCAGAACTTCCAAAGCGCCCTTCGCCAACTGCTCCGTGATGAATTCATTAAAGCGGCTAACCAGCACGCCGATACGCAGATTTGTAGCGTCGAGAGATCCCTGAAAAGTTTTATAAGACATTCAAAAGGTTGTGCGCAGAGGTAATGCGTTTACGCGCTATGGGATAATCGGTTTTACCCCTCAGTCTACCGCATCCATGGATCCCCGTTTTATCCGCAATTTCTCTATCATTGCGCACATCGACCACGGGAAATCCACTCTCGCGGACAGATTACTCGAATACACCGGCGCAGTTTCTCAGCGCGAAATGATGGCACAGGTCCTCGACACAATGGACCTTGAACGCGAACGTGGAATTACCATTAAAGCCCACGCCGTTCGCCTGAATTACAAAGCCGATGACGGAAATACTTATCAGTTAAATTTGATCGATACGCCGGGTCACGTCGATTTCACTTACGAAGTCTCGCGCAGCTTACAGGCCTGTGAGGGCACGCTTCTTGTAGTTGATGCGTCGCAAGGAGTTGAAGCGCAGACTCTCGCCAACACGTACCTCGCGCTCAGTCACGATCTCGAAATCGTGCCGGTAATCAACAAAATCGACCTGCCCTCCGCCGAGCCCGAACGCGTTCGCGAGCAGATTGAGCAAGTCATCGGCCTCGATGCGTCCGACGCCGTGATGGCCAGCGCCAAAAATGGAGTTGGCATCAAGGAGACGCTCGAAGCGGTGGTCCGTCGCGTCCCTCCGCCCAAGGGCGACCCCAACGCGCCACTGCGCGCGCTCATCTTCGATTCCTGGTTCGATCCCTATCGCGGCGTGATCATCCTTACGCGCGTCGTAGACGGCACATTGCGCAAGGGCCAAAAGATCCGTCTGTGGTCGAACGGAAAGATCTTCGAAGTGGACGGCGTCGGCTTTCAATCTCCGAAGCCCGTGCCCTGCGACGCCTTGACCGCCGGCGAAGCCGGGTTCATGTTCGCGAACATTAAGACCGTCTCGGATGCTAAGGTCGGCGATACGATCATGGAGGAGGGAAGTCCCGAACTCGAGCCGCTTCCAGGCTTCCAGGAAATCAAACCGCTGGTTTTCGCGGGATTGTACCCAGTCGAGTCGCATGAACACGGTCTACTGCGGGACGCGCTTGAAAAACTGCAGTTGAATGACAGCTCATTCAGTTTTGAGCCGGAAAATTCCGTCGCGCTAGGCTTCGGCTTCCGTTGCGGCTTCCTTGGACTGCTGCATCTCGAAATCGTCCAGGAACGCTTAGAGCGCGAATTCAACATCGACCTGATTACGACCGCTCCTGGCGTCCGCTACCGCGTAACTACGACGGGCGACGATGTGATCGAAGTCAATAATCCGCAAAAGTTTCCCGACCCATCGTCGATTAAACAAACGGAAGAGCCGATCATCGATGCGACCGTCATCACGCGCGAAGAATACATCGGGGAAATTCTGAAGCTAGTCGAAGAAAAGCGCGGAGTTCAAAAGAAATTTGAGTATATCGGCAGTGGCCGCGTGCTCCTGCTCTATGAGCTGCCGCTCAATGAAATCGTTCTGGATTTCTACGACCGTTTGAAGTCGGCCTCACGCGGGTACGCCTCGCTCGATTACCATTTGTCCGGCCATCGCATTTCGCCGATGGTGAAACTGGACGTGCTGGTCGCAGGTGAGCCAGTCGATGCGCTTTCGATGATCGTCCACCGTGATTTCGCTTACGACCGGGGCAAACTTCTCATCGAGCGCTTGCGCAAACTGATACCGCGCCAGATGTTCGAAGTCGCTCTGCAAGCCGCCATCGGAAACAAGATCATCGCCCGCGAAACAATCGCCGCCATGCGCAAGAACGTCCTCGCCAAGTGCTACGGCGGCGACATCAGCCGTAAACGCAAACTGCTCGAAAAGCAAAAAGAGGGCAAGCGTCGCATGAAGCGTGTAGGCCGTGTCGAAATTCCACAGGAAGCGTTCCTGGCCGTGCTGAAGGTCGGCACGGACTCAGGCGAGTAACTCGGGATGCCAGAGCAAGTTCTTGGTGTAATTAGAGACGCGTGATTGACATGGCTGGTTTGAAGATCACTGATGGCGAAGTTGCAACGTTATTCGCTAAATTGAGCGAGTGCGACAGGATTGAATACAGTGAACTTCTCCGGTTCTCTCGGTTTCAGAAGTACAGCTTGCAAGCCGCCGTTTACTCGCTCCTTGTATCTGGAGTAATCTTGCTGATTGGCAAGCTGGCCGAGATAAACTCTGCATGGTTTCGAGTTACCGTATTAAGCTTTGCCTTAGGCTCGATCACCGCCGTACTTCTCTATGAAACGGTTACTGTTTATCAGGCACTTCGGCCAACCATCTATATTTTGAAGCAGCCGATTGCGTCGTTTCTGGAAGGGCAGGCGATACAGGCTCAAAAGGACTATTCTCTCTCTTTGTTGCTCAGCTCTTATTCACCCGAAGTTGTCAAATTCGTGGCAAAGAGGCTTCGAACCGGCGCAGATCACCTTCGGGCTAGAGTTTCCCTGTTTGTGGGATCTCTCGACAAAATCGGGGCCATTCCATTGATCGCCGGTGGAGCAGTCACAATTTGGAAACTCAGGCTAGAACTTCAGGAGCGACATGCGCCCATTTCGATTTTACAGTTGTATATGTGCATCTTCGCCCTTGTGTGTTTCTACGTCGTAGGATTCTTGATGATGGCAATCGGGCAGCGTATAGATGAACTGGCGGAAGTTGCCGAATCTGCGGCTATGCTTGCCAGTAAAGACTGCAAACCGTCCCAAGAGTTTACGGCGAAATAAAAATCCGACGCTAACGCGACAATCTCTTATAACGGAATATTCCCGTGCTTCTTGCGCGGCATTGTATCCGTCTTATTCGCCAGCATCCGCAACGCCCGAATCACCTTCGCCCGCGTTTCGTGCGGCTCGATGACGTCATCCACGTAACCGCGCTCTGCCGCAACAAACGGATTCGCGAAACGCTCACGATACTCCTCGATCTTCGCTGCCCGGACGGCATCCGGCTCTTCGGCCTTCAACAACTCGCGCCGGTACAAAATATTAACCGCGCCCTCCGGTCCCATCACCGCGATCTCCGCCGTAGGCCACGCTAGGTTGATATCGGTGCGCAGATGCTTTGAACCCATCACGCAATACGCCCCGCCGTAAGCCTTCCGCGTAATCACGGTGATCTTTGGCACCGTAGCTTCCGCATAGGCGTACAGCAACTTGGCGCCGTGCCGGATAATCCCGCCAAACTCCTGTTCCGTACCCGGCAAGAATCCCGGAACGTCTTCAAACGTCAGAATCGGAATCTGAAACGCATCGCAAAAGCGAACGAAACGCGCGGCCTTGGTAGACGAGTTGATATCGAGGCATCCCGCCAGGTAAGCCGGTTGATTCGCCACAATCCCCACAGTCTCGCCCGCCATTCTCCCGAAGCCGATCACGATATTGCGCGCGAAGTGCTCGGCCACTTCGAAGAAATCACCGTCGTCCACCACGCGTCGAATCACATCCTTGATGTCATAGGGCTTATTGGATTCAGCCGGTACCAGCGTGTCCAATTCCCGATCCGCACGATCTTCCGGATCACCGCTAACTCTGCGCGGGACGCCATCTAAATTGTTCTGCGGCAGAAAGCGCATCAACTCACGAATGCTGCTCAGACAGTCCTCATCGCTCGCGGACACAAAGTGCGCCACCCCGCTCTTCGCGTTGTGCGTCATGGCCCCGCCCAGGTCTTCCTTCGTCACATCCTCATGCGTCACCGTCTTGATGACATCGGGCCCAGTCACAAACATATGGCTGGTTCCGTCCACCATGAAAACGAAATCGGTAAGAGCGGGCGAATAAACCGCGCCACCCGCGCATGGCCCCATCACCGCGGAAATCTGTGGCACCACACCGCTCGCAAGAGTATTTCGCAGGAAAATATCCGCATATCCCGCAAGCGAAATAACACCTTCTTGAATGCGCGCGCCGCCCGAATCGTTCAGGCCAATAATGGGCGCGCCCGTCTTCATCGCAAGATCCATCAGCTTCACAATCTTCTGCGCGTTCGCTTCTGAAAGAGACCCACCGAAAACCGTGAAATCCTGTGCAAATACAAACGTCTGCCGCCCGTGAATCAAACCATGCCCGGTTACAAAACCATCACCATCGACAACGCTCGATTGCATACCGAAGTTGTGGCAACGATGCCGAACAAGTTTATCCAGTTCTTCAAACGTTCCTTCGTCCAGCAGGAACTCTACTCGTTCACGCGCCGATAGCTTACCCTCGCGGTGCTGCTTTTCCTTACGCTCCGGGCCGCCGCCTTCTTCAGCCCTGGCATGACGCCGCCTCACCTCATCCAATCGATTGATGCTCATCTGTTTCCCGGGTGCGACGATAAAGAAGAACCTCGCTGCATGTCAGATAGTATGAACGGTCCCCGTGGGCTGGTCGTCGGGACGGCCGGACACATCGACCACGGGAAGACTTCGCTGGTACGCG
>JALYVD010000081.1 GCA_030853405.1 Acidobacteriota bacterium
AACGCTAGCTTTGATCGGAAGCGTCGCAGCAAGACTTTGCTGAACGAGCGGATACACTTCGGGCTGCGACGGTTTCGATAAGGACGTTTTCAGGTGAGCCGTTCACGTTTGCGGCGGCGCGGTCTCAACTATGTTTTTCAATGCCATTTTGGCACTTTCGTACCTGCCTTAGAGGTTGCCGATCTTTGGATGGAACTCTGCAGCACCTGGCATAGCCCTCATATTACATTCTCAACTCGTACGCAGGAAGAGAGCCCCTGAGATGAACTGACTCGCATGGGTCAACACGCGCAGCGTCCGCCGCGTGAGCGGCTTACTTGAAAACGCGCAAACCGCTGAAGTGACAGCCGCGCCGCGTACCCGGCAGGAGTAGGACCGAAACGCGCTTCAATTCCCGAATGCACTTGTCTGCCTAGTGGCAGACCGGTAGTTGGACCGGATAGGACCGACAAATCATCTTGTGGCCGCCGACTGTCTCCGAAACCGCCTCACACGGAAACCCGCATCGAGGGCGTTACGTAGCATTCTCCGACACCCAGAACCCAACAGTATTCCTGCTCCGAGCCTCACACAGCCTAACGCGGATGGTGGCCGCCTCGGCCCCGTCCGCGATAACCCCTCGCCTCCGGCTTCCGATAACCTAACCCGCCCCAAGCCGGAGCAATCCGTCACCTCAAAACCCACCCACCCCACAGATTTGCAAAAACGAACCCAAGCCAATTCGTTTGGCAAAATCTCCCTTCTCATCTCCTTCTTAGATTCCGTCCATGTTGGTCACAAATTTCAAAAAACCCCTATCCCCCCCAAATTCAAACTCTTGCGACCTCTCCCGCCGTCTCCCGCAAACCGCCGCATCTCATACTCGCGAACAAATGCACAAGATCCCACCGCGAAAAAGCGGCCCCAACACAATTGCTGGAAAAGCGAACTCCAGCAAAAATTCCACTAAACACAGTTTGCGAAGCAATCCGGATAAATTCCTTCCCGGTGAAGCGCAGGAAGACTACGACGCCGTCTGGGACATCTGGGCCGCCGAATACGATTCCGCGAGCCCCGCTACCGAGCGTCTGCTCGAATTCATAGTGAACGACGACCGGCTGGTACGCTTCTCCGTCGCCGCCGTCATTGACGCTCAAATCGCGCTTTTCAAAGCCGAAGCCGCCTCCGAACCCAATCAAACCAAAATCGAGCTGCTGCATAAGGATCTGCAACACAAACTGCGCTACAAAACGACTTTCGAGCGTTCTTTCCAGCGATCCCTCCGCAATATCGAGCAGTTCGGCCGTCGCCGCGTCCGTGAGGCACAAGCCGCCCAGCGTCTGGTTATCTTCGAGAATAAAGCCGCCTGCCTCGTCGCCGCCACGCTCTACAAAAACGGTCTCGACTACAAAAAAGTTCTCCCCTTGACAACTGAATACGTCCCCGAAAGCGAGAACACGCCACCCTCATGAGCCAACCCTCCAACCCCAATGAGCGCTTTTATGGAAAAGTTGCGTCCATCGAGCGGACTTCCGAGTTCAACCCTGCTGCGATAACCACAAAATCGGGCAAAACAAGTAAAGTCACCCCACCCGAGCCGCCGAAGACTCAAGCGCAATTGCTTTTCCAGGGCCAGAACCATCCCAAGAAGCGCAAGAAGATCGTCCGTATCGAGCAGTGGATAGAAGTCCGCATCCGGGACGGACAAGCGGTGACCAAGCTCTATCCGTCGAACAACGAACTCATCAAATGCGGACAACGCATGCTGCCTCCGCCTGAGTTCGTCTACCGTCGCATCAACTTCCCCGACGGAGTGCCGCCGGAATACAATTGGGCGGGCCCGCGAAACGACATACACCGTGAGCGCGGCGGCTGCGGCATCCAGCGCATGACCATCGATACATGGCTCAACGTAGTCGATCGCGAGAAACTCAGAGACGACGGACACATCGGACCGACGGGCGTTGGCAACTTGCCTCGCCCGCAGGAACACGGCCCCTGCTCATGCCCCGTCTGCACGCACAATCAGGGCATCCTCGACGCGCGAGCCTAGATGCTGAAAAACCGGGACAGGGTTCGTTTTCCCTCGCACCGTCAGCCCGCAATCAACAAGATAGGCTTCTTGCGAGCGGAAAACGTTGCCTGTCCCAGAGTTTTTCAGCCTCCTGCGAGTGGCGCGGACGATCTCGTCGTCTGCGTTTTGAAAGTCAAGAAACATTCGTGCTTTAGTCACGCCCTTGTAACCGGCAGTCACTAGAAAGGAGCTAGGAGATGCGTAAAAGCTCTTTCGCATCCCGTAGACTACTAAGGAGGGCCACGGTATGACGGCCCCGCACAGCACGATGCTTCAGTTTATAGCCACCGGCGATCACAAACTGATGCGCAAGGTGAATAAGTGGCCTGCTCCCAGGTGGGTTCGTTTATCCGCCATCGCAGCGACGCGCGCGGGAGACGGCTGGCTCTGGTATCTGACTGGCATATTGGTTCTCTTGTTTGGCGGGGACAATCGCTTCACTGCGGCGGCAGCAGCGGGCTCGGCGGCCGTCACGGGTGTCGGCATCTTTGTTTTGACCAAGAATCTGTCCGGCCGCAAGCGCCCCTGCGAATATCAACCCCACGTTTGGGCGCATCTACTGCCGCCAGACCAGTTCTCCTTTCCGTCGGGTCACACGATTACGGCCTTCGCGGTTGCGATCGCGTTTGGCGAGTTCTATCCCGTGCTGCTCGGCTTGCTTTTGTTTTGCGCGTTGGCTATTGCCACGTCCCGCATTCTTCTCGGAATGCATTTTCTAAGCGATGTACTGGTGGGCGCGCTTGTGGGAACCGGGCTCGCCATGGCCGGCCACTCTGTCTTTACGTAGTGGGTTGCCTGAGCGTCGTGTAGATCATGATGGTCGAAATTACGATCATCGTCACGGCCGTGGTCCAGGCAACCGCGTTCTGCCACCGTTTGTTCTTGAAGTCACCCATCAGGCGAGGCCGGTTGATCAGCAGCAGCATGTAGATGATCACGAATGGCAGTAAAACGCCGTTGAACACCTGGGACCAGATCAAAACTTTGAGTAGCGGCAAATTCGGAATAAGTACCACCGCCGCGCCGCCTCCCACCAGCAACGTGTAAAGCCAGTAGAAGACCGGCGCTTCGGAGAATCGCTTGTTGATTCCAGATTCGAAACCAAGACCTTCGCAGATGTTGTAAGAAGTCGCGAGCGGCAGAATGGCCGCCGACATCAAGGACGCATTGATGATGCCAACGGCAAACAGCATGGAGGCAAATGGTCCGGCAAAAGGCTTCAGCGCGATAGCGGCTTGGGCGACATCGGTGATCTCGGGGTGATTGGAGTGGAATATCGTCGCCCCGCAGGCGACCGTGATGAAGAAGGCCACCACGTCAGTCACAATGCAGCCAATAATTACATCCAAGCGGCAAAGCCCATAATGACGTGCATCCACTCCTTTTTCGACCACCGCTGCCTGAAGATAGAACTGCATCCAGGGAGTGATGGTGGTTCCTATCAGACCGATCACAATCACCAGGTAAGCCGGATCGGTGCGGAGCGTGGGAATGAAAGTTTGTTTGAGGGCAAGATTCCAGTCCGGCTTCGCAAGAAAGGCGGAAATCGGATAGGAGAAGTAGACCAGTGACGCAATCAACATGATCTTTTCCACAGGTTTGTAGGTGCCCCGGACGACAATTGTCCAGACGAGCGCAGCCCCGAGCGGCACCACAATGTATTTACTAACCCCGAAGATGCCCATCCCCGAGGCGAGACCGGAGAACTCGGCTACGATGTTGAAGAAATCGGCCAGTCCCAAAACAATCATCGTAAAAAACGTCGCGCGCAAACCAAACTCTTCCCGAATCAGATCGGAAAGACCTTTGCCGGTAATCGCACCCATACGCGCCGCCATCTCCTGCACCACGATCAAGGCGACCGTGATAGGAATCAGCGTCCACAGTAGTTGGTAGCCGAAAGTAGCGCCGGCCTGCGAATAAGTAAGAATTCCCCCTGGATCGTTATCGACGTTGGCCGTGATAAATCCGGGACCGAGGACAGCCAGGAACGCGAGCATACGCGCTCCGATGAGAGCGAACGGCGATCTTCGGCGAGAAGAGGACTGTGTCATAGGCACAAGGAGGCAAACCCTTATTGTTGAACATCGGCCAGTTACAAAGCGATAACAAATGTAGAAGAACTGCGCGGAAATTAATTGCCGCAATTATGATGGAATAAAGCCGATGCCCGAGATTAAACTCTGTTTCCTATGGCACATGCATCAACCTTTGTATAAGGACCTGGTTAGCGGTGAATACCGCCTGCCGTGGACTCGCCTCCATGCCTTGAAAGATTATTACGGCATGGTGAAAATTCTTGAAGATTTTCCGGAAATTCACCAGACGTTTAACCTGGTGCCGTCGCTTTTAGTGCAAATCGAGGAATACGCTTCGGGCAAAGCATCCGATCCGTTTCAGAAACTAGCCTCGAAACCGGCTGAGGACTTGACCGTCTCGGAAATAGAAATGCTGCTGAAGTATTCTTTTCAGGCCAACGAAGAGCGGGTGATTCGCCGCTTTCCCCGCTACGCGGAGTTATTCCACATTCTGCAGCGGAACGATCACAACGTTCAGCGTGCGCTGCCCAGCTTCGATACCCAGATGTTTCGCGATTTGCAGGTCTTGTCCCAGCTTGCATGGTTTGACGAATACTACCTGGAACACGACCGTGAGGTGAAAGCGCTGGTAGACAAGTCGCGAAATTACAGCCGGGAAGATCAGGCGCTGATCGCCAGGAAAGAAGGTGAGGCGCTCGGCAAAGTGCTCGATGTGTATCGCGATTTCGCGCAGCGCGGCCAAATCGAGCTATCGACGTCGGCTTACTATCACCCGATTCTTCCGCTTATCTGCGATTCGAACATCGCCCACGCCGCGCACCCCTATGTTTCTCTGCCAGCGCAGTTTGCCTATCCGCAAGACGCTCAGGAACAACTCCAGCGCGCGCGTACCTACATGGCGTCCAGGTTCGGTGTAACGCCCAGCGGACTCTGGCCGTCGGAAGGCGCTGTCTCCGATGCCACTCTGGCAGTGGCTTCTCAAGCTGGATTCAGCTGGACCGCTTCAGACAATCAAGTCCTGGCGCGAACGCTCGATGTTGAACTTCCTGTGGGAGCGGGCTATCAGCCGTACCGTTGGACTCAAGCCCAAAACTCGATTGACGTGGTGTTCCGCGATCGCAGATTGAGCGATCTGATTGCGCTGGTCTATTCGCATATGGAACCAGCGGAAGCTGCCAGTCACTTTGTTAAGGAAGTCCATCGGAGTTGTGAGTCCGTCTTGAAGAGTGGCCGGGACGCGCTCGTACCAATAATCCTAGACGGCGAAAATGCCTGGGAATCTTACGTTCGAAACGGTCGCCCATTCCTTCGGGAACTGTATTCGAGACTCGCGAAAGACCCTCTGATTTCCGCTTTAACCATGAGCGAAGGCATCCAGACACTTCCTAAACGGGAACTGACCCACGTCTTCCCAGGTTCTTGGATCGATGCGAGTTTTGATGTCTGGATTGGAGCGGAAGAGGACAACTTAGCCTGGGAGCACCTTCTCGAAGCTCGCAA
>JALYVD010000073.1 GCA_030853405.1 Acidobacteriota bacterium
CAAATCGAAATCGAGGTAATTCGAAACAAAGAGGTCCAGGTGGCCGTCGCGGTCGTAGTCTACGAAGGAACATCCAGCGCCCCACCGCGTTTGAGCATCGAGTAGCCCGGCTTCTTTCGTAACGTCGGTGAAAGTGCCGTTGCCGTTGTTTCGATAAAGGACGTTCTGCCCATAAGCGGTGATGAACAGATCCTCGAATCCGTCGTTGTTATAGTCGCCTACCGTAACGGCGGACGCCCAAAGCTTGCGCAATAGACCGGCCTTCTCGGTTACGTCTGTAAAAGTGCCGTCGCGGTTGTTCTTGTAAAGCCTGCTGCTGACATTTTCGTTAGCCCCAGTAACCCGCAAGCCGCTGAGCACCAGAACGTCCATCCAACCATCGTTATCGTAGTCGAAGAACGCGCAGCCACAGCCGACGGTTTCGATGATGTAGTCTTTATGATCCGGCGGGCCGTAGATGGTTGGATAACGTAACCCCGCCTGTCGTCCGATGTCGGTGAAATGGGCGTGGAAAGGAATTCCCGACGGCTTCGACCGGGGCGCCGCTTGGATGTTACGCGAAGCCGAACCTTGCCCCCGCAAAAACAGAGGAGCGGCAAGTAGTCCAATCAGTTCGCGGCGGCTGGGATTCACGGAGGCGAGGCGACATCAAAATGCGAGTCTCCTATTTCGTCATGATAGCTCGGTAAGACATTCGATCCCGTTCTTATATAACATGGACTGAGACTACATCTTCGAGTGGGACGCCTTCGCCCCTCTCTCTTCGCGAGGTTGACCGACGATACCCTTTGACGCCGCGCATCGAGCCATCCACTTTCCCGAGGACCGCCGTTTCCGCATCTGGATCAACCGACGCACTTTGATTGTGCTTCTGATTCTGGTTTTCGGGCCACTGGTGTTGGCATGGTTGCAGCACGCTCTTCTTGGGCTCCCCTATATCGGCCCCTCAACAGCGTCGGCTGAAGGCACTCCGAGTGGGCCGCATGGCTTTCCTTTCTGGATACGATGGAGCCATTTCTCAAACCTGTTCTTCCTTTTTATGCTGATCCGGAGTGGGCTGTCGATCCTCATGGACCACCCCCGGCTTTATTGGAACGACCACTGCACCCCGGGAACGGAGTGGATGCGCTTCACTCCGCTTGAAGTTCCCAAAAACCGCCTTTGGACCGCGAAGGACGACGCCCGCTACATCTCGCCCATGATTTCGACGCCTGGCTACCGCCACACTGTTGGAGTCGCACGGTCCTGGCATTTCATCACGGTATATGGATTCGTACTCACGGGCGTTTTCTTCGTCATTGGACTTCTGACGAGCACACAATGGCAGCGGCTGGTCCCTTCTTCGTTCGATGTCTTCGCGCAGGCATGGAACACGTTCGTTCTTTACGCTAATTTCCATCTTCCTCCTGAGCCAAACGGCTTTTATGGATACAACGCACTTCAACAGCTCGCTTATTTCGCGACCATTTTCTTCATGGCTCCGCTCGCAATTTTGACTGGGATGGCGATGTCGCCGGCATTAGTGAATCGCTTCCCGGCCTATGCAAGGATCTTCGGCGGCAGGCAGTCGGCGCGGTCTCTTCATTTCCTGAATCTCCTCGGGTTTGTTGCCTTCATCGTGGTTCACGTAACTCTCGTCGCGTTAACGGGCTTTGAGCGGAACATGAATCACATCGTTCTGGGCACGGACGATACCCGGCCGGGCGGCATGATCCTCGGCCTGATCGGGATCGCCATTGTCGTTGTGTCCTGGATCGTCGCGCACTATATCTCGTGGTTCTTCCCGCGAGCGCTTCAGCATGTCCGCAAAATCGTCACTCAGCCCGTCATGCTGGTCACCCTCGACCGGCTGATTCCTAAGGAAACCTACACAGCGAAAGACATCTCGCCCCGCTTTTGGCCGAACGGCAAGATGCCGGTTCGTGAAGACTGGAAGCAGCTTGCCACCGGTAATTTCAAGGACTTCAGGCTCAAGGTAAGTGGGCTTGTTGAGAATCCGGTCGAGCTTTCTCTCGACGATCTCCGCGGGCTTGGCGAAGAAGAGAATATCACCATGCATCACTGCATCCAGGGATGGTCCGGGATCGCTCAATGGCGCGGAGTCTCCATGCGCAAGCTCATCGAGCATGTCAGACCGCTTCCTTCGGCCAAGACGGTCGCGTTCTACTCCTTCGGCGGCTCTCTTTATGGGGATCTCTACTACGATACGCAGACGATCTACAATGCATTGAAACCCGAGTGCATGCTGGCGCTCTCCATGAACGGTGAGCCGCTTTCGCTGGTTTACGGAGCGCCTCTCCGCCTTCGAGTCGAAAATCAGCTTGGATACAAGATGGTGAAGTGGATCGAGCGGATCGAGTTCGTCGAATCCGAGAAGCTCATCGGCGAGGGAGAAGGCGGGATCAATGAGGACGACGAGTACTTCGATCTGCTTCCGAATATCTAGCCCGCCGTCATGAACGCACCACAACGGCCCGCTACGCCGTCACCTCATCATCGGCATGCGGAGCATGTGGTCTCGTTGATCGACCGGCTCCGGCTCAACTGGCTGTTGGCACACCTCCCGCCAAAGATCGTCTGGGCGGTGTATGTTTTTCTGAACAGTTTTATAACGATTGCGCTGCTGACGGCGCTCGCCTTGGTCACGCACAGCCCGTTTGTCTTTCCCTCACTTGGTCCGACGGCTTATCTGTTCTTCTTTACACCGCTCGGCGAGTCCTCAACTCCGCGGAACGCCGTGTATGGTCATGCCATCGGGCTGCTCTGCGGATTTTTCGCTTATAGCGTCACGGGCATGCACGCGTTCCCTCAGGGCTTCGCCGGGGAAGTCTACTGGCCCCGCATTCTGGCGTCGGCCCTTGCTCTCTCGTTGACCGGAGCCGTCATGGTACTGCTGCATGTCAACCATCCGCCCGCGGGAGCGACGACCATGATCGTATCTCTGGGCATCCTTGCAAGGCCTGAATATCTACCGATTATCGAAGTCGCAGTCGTGCTGCTAGCCGTCCAGGCGTTCGCTATCAATCGTCTGGCTGGTCTACCATACCCGATTTGGCAAGTACACCGATCCTCTAGTGGAGGCGATCAGGGAAACTGAATCGTGGCAGCCTGTTATGGACACCCGCGATATGTTTCTAAGGATACTGCGCCCCGATCCGTTGCAGAACGGCTGCCGCTTGCACCTCTTCTGATTCCGACCCGAATTCACGGAACAGCAACGCGGCCCGCCTAAGGACACTTTCCGCTTGCGATACGTCGCCCATTTCCTCATAAACGCGGCCAAGCCTTGCAAGGGTGAACGCCAAGTCGGAACGATGGTTCAGTTGCTCTTCGTGTTTCGCGGCTGTGAGGAGGGCCTGCTCCGCTCCGCGAAGGTCCTTTCTCGAGAAGAGAACATTTCCTAATCGGTCGTAGGCGCTCGCGAGAGAAGTTGGGTCGTCCACGGTTTCGGCAATGTGTGTCATCATGAGCGCGAGTCTATAAGCTGAATCCGGGTCTTCGTTTTTTTGTGCAAGTAAGCTGAGTTGCCCCAGTGCCCTCACAATCTGCTCTTTTGATCCGAGTTGCGTCGCGATTTCAAAGCTGCGTCGATAGAGTGGGCCAGCTTCGTCGAGAAGTCCCTGTGCAAGCTTGCTGTTACCGATAAGCAACAGCGCTTCTGCCAGACCCCGTTGATCGCCTTGGCGCTCCGCCTCTGCAATCGCTTGCTGGAAAGCATTCTCCGATTCCTCAAATCGCCCAAGTGCAAGCTGACGTCGTCCTAATGCGAGTTGCGAAACGAAGTCCGACCCCCCGGATTCTCCCAAAGCCTGCACCTGCTTCGCAAGCTGTGCTGGTGAGTAATGGCCCACCGCGGCATCGTGCCCGCCGCTCTGCCCGAGTTCTACATCCTGACCAATCCGGAAATCGAACACGCGCGAGCTCCACGCCCAGAAATCCGGCGCGCCTTCAGCCATTCGGCGCAGACCCTCTTCGCGAATCCAGAATACGAGAGCATGGCCGAGCTGCAACAACACCTCACGGTGAAAATTGACGTAGCCCAACATACTCGGAAAGCCAGCTTCAATATCGAAGAAAACGAAACAGCGGCGGGGAATGGGAGGAGCGGATCGGATGATTTCCGCCAGATCGGTGAACCCTTTTGAGAGCGGGACGATTTCGACCGGTACCGCGCTTTGTTTCTGCAACCATGCCGTAGCATCGTTGCGCGTAGCTACATCGGAATACAAGTTGAAGGCAAGTACGCCCTCGCGGGTCTGTTCAATGAGCAAGCGAAGCGTCTTAAGCTCGCGTTCGAAATTAGCTTCCACTTCTGCGGCCATCAGCCCCAAGCAGCGGCAGTACAACCGGATGAACATCGTACCACACGTCATCGTTCCAGTACTCCAGGCAACTCAGATTGTGCAGTAGTTCACGATATTCTTCATCGTTGTCTACTCGCTTGGTCCTGTGGACTTTCTTGAGTGTCGTAATCTGATTTCTACTCAATAGCACTTCGTAATCTCGTCGCGCACTCCGCAACGCGGTCTCTACGGCGCTGACGTCAATGATCGGCTTATCGTCCACCATTGCTTCTAAACAAGCCTGCCGGGCATACGCTATCAGAAGGCGCGGCACGCCTCCGCAAGCCTCTGCGAGGGTACGGATTGCCAACGGTTCAAAGAGCTTTCGTTCGGTACGGCGCGTCAGGATTTCTTCGCACCGCGGAATGGCTTCCTCGTTTATTTCGCCACTCCTGGTACGGGTCTTAAAGATCGGCAGAACATAGGTTGTGGGAAAGCTCATCCGGACCTGTACGAAGTTATTGTCGTGGCGCAACGCGATCGGAAACGTGTAGATGATCGAGAGCCTGGGTGCACCGAGCGAAGAACCGTGATCGTAGAACAGTTGCTTTGCGGTTGCCGGATCGAGTTTGTCCAGATCCTCGACAATAGCCAATATGCGCTTGCCTGTTTCCACCTCGATGGATCTGGCGACCTGATCGACCGTTTCGAGCAAAGTGGATAATCGCGGGCTGACCTTTTCACGAACTTCCTTCCGCGTCTGGTCTTCGATCTTCAACCTGGCGTTTAGTTTCGCGATGGCGAAGTTGATTTCGCCGCCCACTTCGCCGCTGAAAGGAGACGCCGTGGTGGCGGTCGTGCTCACTTCTTTTGTGAACGCCAGCATTTGCGCATACAGGGCATCGCTCAATCGCAATTTGCGGCGCGCAGCTATGTCGAACATCTCCAAACCGAGCGCCAGCAGCACGTCTACGTACGTGATGTCGTAAATGTTCAAGCGGTCGATAACGGAGTATCTGAAGATGAAGAACTGATCTCCAAGATTGTGGCTCAATTTTGCAAGTTCAGTGGTCTTTCCGCTTCCACGGTGCCCCGTAAAGAGAATTTTTTGCGGGTCCTGCGAAGAGCGCAGGAGCATTTCCAGCCGTTTCAGCGGGCTGCTAGGGCGCGCAACGTACAGGTGCTGCAGTTCGGCGGGAGTCGAGAGCGCCCGATCGGGTACCAGTGCGTTCAACGCCTCTGTCAGATTGGTTGCCAGCATGGGAAGTGGTATCCACTTCAGTTTGTCACGAGCGACGTTCCGGTAACCCCGAAAAACTCCTAACCACTCAGTTCCTGGGCCGTGGCGTCTAACTCGCGAGGAAAACAAATGGCTACATCTTCTACGAAACAGTTTGCCGTGGTAACGGGCGCTTCTACCGGTATCGGTTACGAACTGGCCAAGCAGTTTGCACAAAATGGTTTCGATCTCCTGGTGGCCTCTGAAGGCGAGGGGATAAACACCGCCGCTCGCGAATTCGAAGCATTGGGCGCAAAAGTCGAAGTCGTGCAAGTAGATCTTGCCAGTCACGAAGGCGTGCATAAGCTTCAGGAGGCAATTCAGTCCAGCGGCCGCCCTGTCGATGCGATAGCTATCAATGCAGGCGTTGGAGTAAGCGGCCGGTTCGTCGAAACGGATCTCGCGAAGGAGATAAACATGGTGGAGCTGAACGTCGTCTCCACTCTCCATCTCGCCAAGTACATCGTCAAGCAAATGGTGGCTCGGGGCAGCGGCCGCATTCTGTTTACAGCTTCGATCGCCGCCACCATGCCGACTCCATATGAAACTGTGTACGGAGCCACCAAAGCTTTTGTCCGTTCCCTTTCGCAAGGTCTTCGAGAGGAACTGAAGGACACTGGCGTCTCCGTAACCGCGTTGATGCCGGGCGCAACGGAAACTAACTTCTTCCACCGCGCCGGTGCGGATGACACCAAATTAGGCGTAAGTGAAAAGGATGACGCCGCTGAAGTTGCCAAGGAAGGTTATGAAGCCCTGATGGCGGGTAAGGATCACGTCGTCGCGGGAGCGTTCAAAAATAAACTGCAGGCGGCTGCGGGCTATGCTCTGCCCGATCCTCTTGTTGCTTCCGCACACGCCGGCATGGCGAAGCCCGGCTCGGCAAACAAGAAGTAAATCCGCTCCCGCTGCACTACGCAAAGAGAGGGCTTGACTGCCTTCTCTTTGCGGTTCATCTCAATAATGCCGGTTTAAGATTCCCGGAACGAAGGCAGGATGGGCATCGAACGGATACGCACTTTCGTCGCACTAAAGATCGCATTGGCTATCGCCGGCGCGATTCCCACAATCGGTATCTCACCCGCCCCGGCCGAAGGAATGTCTTTCCGATCAATGAGGACCAATTCAATCTTCGGCGCATCGCTGAACCGGGGTACTCGATACTGCGAGAGGCGCGGATTCAGAATGCGTCCGTTCGCGAAATCGATGGCTTCGAAAAGCGCTCCGCCAAGCCCCATCACGATTGCCCCTTCCACTTGGTTTTTCAAATGCTCGGGATTCACAATCGCGCCGCATTCCCAAGCTTGCACGACACGTTCCACGCGCAACTGCTTGCCGGAACCCACGGAAACCTCGACGCAACACGCAACGTAGCCGCCTTTTTCAGTGCCGCAGGAGAGCCCAAAGCCACGGTTAGCTGGCGCTTTCTGATCCGACCACTGAAAAAGGTCCGTGGCCGCCTTCAAAACTGCCACTAACCGCTCGTTCTTCAGATTTTTCAAGCGAAATGCGAGCGGATCCATCCCTACCGCAGCCGCCAGCTCATCCATGTGAGACTCGCGCGCAAAGTGGTTCGCCGTTGAAGCCAAGCCCCGATACGACCCGTCCCGCAGTATAGATTTCACCGGATGGAATTGCTCGTTTTTATTCGGAACCTCATACGGCGTCTCCCGGCCTGAAGGACCAGACATATAGTTGTGAAAATCCCAACTCTGCAGAGTTCCGTCGTGACGAACGGCGCCGCGAACATCGATAATTCCGGCAGGGCGGAAGTAGGCCCAGGTGAACTCTTCTTCACGGGTCCAGATGAGCTTTACGGGTTTTCCAACAATCTTCGCAATCCGGGCCGCTTCAACCGCGCATTCGCCGCTGTGCTTGCCCCCGTAACCCGAGCCCGCATCCGGTACCAGCACCCGTATCTGTTGTTCTGGCATTTGCAGTGCACTCGCCAGTTCTCCACGCACGCCAAATGGACGTTGAGTGCCGGTCCAGACCGTCAGCTTATCGTTCTGAAACTCAGCAACGGTAGCGCGCGGCTCCAGCGGAACGTGGGCGATGTAAGCAACCGTGTAATTGCTCTGCACCGCATGGGCTTCTTCCGCCGTAGCAACCCGGGGCGCCTCGCCGTTCGCGTTCTCCCTGATATAAGAGATCAGTTCATTCGCCGAGAGTTGTTTCTGCTGCTCCCACTTCGCCTCTATACTTAGCAGCGCCTTCTGGGCTTTTTGTTCATCGGTCGCAGCCACGGCGATGAAATCGCCATCGCGCGCCACCTTTACGCCCGCAATGCCGGCAGCCGCGCTGGTATCCGCCGAAATCAGCTTTGCGCCGAAACTGGGTGGCCGCAGCACCCGCCCGTAGAGCATTCCAGGCAGTTTGTGATCGGACGTATATTTATGTTTTCCGCTGACGATCTCCCTCGCGTTAACCTTCGGCAAACTGGTTCCCGCCACTTGCCAGCGGGCAGCCGGAGTTACGTAATCGGTTTTGCCGATCACGGTTACCCAATCTATTTTGGCGGCGAGTTCGCCAAATCCCGATTTCTTCCCGGAAGCTTTGTCGGTTACGCAACCGCCGCTTACCTGAAGCCGCGTACGATCGACACTCCAGCCTTTTGAAGCTTCGTCAACCAGAGATTCCCGGGCGCTCGAAGCCATCTTTCGAAGCTCCGGCGCCATGGTCGGTGTCGTCCGGCTGCCGAAAGTTCCAGCGTCCCAAGGCGTTAAGGACGTATCCCCCATCACGAGCCGGACTGTTCCGGGATCGCACCGCAGTTCATCGGCGACGGCTTGAGTTAATGAAGTGCGGATGTTCTGCCCGAATTCTACTTTGCCCGTGAACGCGGTGATCGTACCATCCGTCGCGATGTGCAACCAAGCCGCGACATCTTCCGGAAGTTGGTGGTCGCCGTGCCGTCCAGCACGGCCCGATTCCTGCGCCGCGACGGTCTCGTCAAGCGAAAAGAGAACCAGGAACCCTCCGCCTAACAATTGTAAAAAGCCGCGCCGGTCGGTTTCAAGCATGGTGCTCATTCTTGGCCTCCGCGGCGATCGAATGCGCCGCTTGTTGCACTGCCACCACTATCCGGTTGTAAGCTCCGCAGCGGCAGATGTTTCCCTCCATCTGCTGCTTGATTTCCGACTCCGAAGGCATCGGATGTCTCCGCAACAAAGCCACGGATTGCAGGATCATACCCGGCGTGCAGTACCCACACTGCATGGCATCGCACTCTATAAAGGATTGCTGTAGAGGATGCAGCCTCTCTCCATCGGCGAGGCCTTCAATGGTTGTAATCTCCTGGCCCGCCACTGTGCCGACCGGTGTGACACACGACCGGTGAGCCACTCCGCCGATCAGAACCGTGCAAGCGCCGCACTGCCCTTCTCCGCAACCGTACTTTGCGCCCGTAAGGTCCAACTCATTCCGGAGCACCCAAAGGAGCGGCCGCTCCGGATCCGTATCGACCCGCAGACGTGAACCATTCACCACAAGATCCATGCGTTCATTTTAGATCCGACACCGGCAGGCAAACCGTCGAATGTATGATAAAGCCGTGATCATTGGAATTAAGGCCGGAAACAAAGCCGGAAATAGAATCGGTTCAGCTTTCTGCCCGCTGCTCCTGTTGGCGCTGGCGATAGCCGTGGTGAACGCGCAAAACACCCGCGCCGCCCTGCCTCCACTTCCCGCCCCTCTCGCCGTTCCGAAACCGGGCCCGGCGACCGACGCCCCGTATGCTCCGCTGCCCATCCTGCAAGGCGGCGTGGTGGTCCCTCTTTATCCGCCCGGCTCACCTTTTCTGAATCAAAAGCGTGTTCGGGAACCTGAAGAATACAACATGAGCCAGTCGGTACCGGGGCGCATCAACAGCATTGTCAATATTCATAATCCCTCTATCGAAGTACACACGGTCGATCGCAGCCTCAACACCGGCGCTGCCGTGATCCTGGTAGCGGGAGGGGGCCACCGCACTCTGAACGTGGGCAGTGAGGCCGCTGATTTCGTTCCCTTCTTCTACAACTACGGCGTCAATACCATCATTCTGCGGAGCCGTTTGCGCCGTGACGGTTACAACCCGCAGACGGACGAAGTGAACGACGCCCTGCAATCGATCCGCTTGGTGCGCGCCTATGCCAAAGAGTGGAATATCGATCCGCACAAGATCGGCATCATGGGATTTTCTGCGGGCGCCGAACTTGCTGCTGCGGCGGCGGTTCAATTTGACGATTTCGATAAAAAGAACAGCGACCCGAGCGATGCGTTAGCGGGAATCAGCTCGCGGCCGGACTTCGCGGGCATTATCTATCCCGGTCCGTCGCCCTTCGCCAAAAACCGCACTCCCTCACCTATTCCGCGCAACGTTCCACCGGCATTTATCGTATGCGGCGGATCGGGCGACCGGGTCCATGCCGTCTGGGCCATCGAATACTTCAGCGCGATGCTGGCAATGGGCGTACCGAACATCGAAATGCATATCTACGGCAACGGGCGGCATCCCGGCGACCCGCTGCCCGATGGCAGCCACATGACGGGCGGGTTGACCGATCGCAACAACACGCCGTACGGCACCTGGCAATACCGGTTTATCGATTGGTTCCGCGATCTAGGGTTCCTTCAGAAGCCTGAGGTCGAAACCAAGGCCGCCAAAGACGTCGCTAATTTCATCATCCAGCCCGCTCCGGCGAATCGAAAACCTTAACTAGTTTGCGCAACATGCGATTCTCGTCTTAGCGCTCAACGCCCTTGTCATGTTGGCTCTCCCCATTTTTATCGCATCCACCGCCGTAACTCTTTTGGCTATTTCGTTGCCCGCGCAAGGCGGCGAAGCAAACCCTCAGACAATCATCCAGCGGCTTCAACAGGAAACCGACCGGCAAAGCGCCGAGTTGTGCGGCTATTCAGTTCAGCGGCAGTACACGCTTCACAATAAACATCTGGCGCACGATGCTGAAGTGACAGTGCTGTTGACTTACGACAAAGTTTCCGGCAAGACGCTCAAGGTGATTTCCTCAGAGCACGCGAGCGGCTTCATTCGGCGCGCAATGCTCGAAGTGGTCGGCGCGGAACCGAAAGTGAAGGGCGAACGTGGAGAAAATGGCATTATCGACGAGGCCAATTACCGGTTCACCTTCCAGGGACGGGAGATTCTGCGGGGCCGCTCTACATACCACTTTAAAATCGTTCCACGAAGATCAAGCAAGCTTCTGGTCGATGGTGAAGTTTGGATCGACGCCACGGAATATGCTGTCGTTCGTATCCGCGGCCGACTTTCCAAAGGCATCTCATTTTGGTTAAGCCGTCCGGAAGTCGAACAGGATTTTGCGAAATACCAGGGCTTTTGGATGCCGTCTTACAACCGGTCGGTGACTGACGTTAAGTTGGCGGGGGAAGCGGACATCGTCATTGAATACTCGGACTATCAGTTCAAATCCTGCAACGCACTCCCTAGCGCTGGCGCACACTAGAATTTTTTCCGGCGAATCTCTTTTTGAGAAATCTCGTCTACAAAGCGGCAATGTCAAATCCCGGCGACTTCTCCCCCCTGAACTGGCCTGTTGCACGGCAGATCAAAAACAAAGATCTGTTCGGACTCGGTGAATCGGCTGCTTCAAACCGTACTGAATCGCTTTCAGCAAGAACGACATCCGCGGACAAGGTAGTAGGCTCGGTCTGCCCATATTGTGCTGTCGGCTGCGCGCAACTCGTGTATGTCAAGAACGAAAGAATCATCGATATCGAAGGCGACCCCGCCTCGCCGATCTCGAACGGATGCCTTTGCCCGAAAGGCGCGGCGACGTTTCAGTTGGTAACCGGATCGCACCGCGTTTCGGACGTTTTGTATCGGAAGCCCTACGGCACAACCTGGGAGAAAATTCCGCTCGAAAAAGCAATGGACATGGTCGCCGCACGTGTAAAGAAGACCCGCGACGAGAACTGGGAAGAGAAAGACAAGGATGGTCATCCGCTTCGCCGCACCATGGGCATCGCTCACCTGGGCGGCGCTACTCTCGATAACGAAGAGAACTATCTCATCAAGAAGTTATTCAACAGCCTCGGGATTGTCCAGATAGAGAACCAAGCTCGTATTTGACACTCCTCCACGGTCCCCAGTTTGGGGACCTCATTTGGCCGAGGCGGTGCGACCGACTATCCGGCGGATTTGATGAACTCGGATGTCATCGTCATCGAAGGCTCCAATATGGCGGAGTGTCATCCAGTCGCTTTCCGATGGGTGATGAAGGCGCGTGAGCGCGGGGCGACACTCATCCATGTGGACCCACGCTTCACTCGAACGAGTGCAGTCGCCGATATCCACGTACCGATCCGGCCAGGCTCCGATATTGCGTTTCTTGGCGCAATCATCCACTACATACTCGAGAACAAACGCTACTTTGAGGAATACGTCGTAAACTACACCAACGCCGCCGCCATTATTGGGAAGGATTTCACCGACACCGAAGACCTGGATGGCCTGTTCAGCGGATGGGATAAGAAAAAAGGCAAGTACGAATCGCGGACTTGGATGTACGAGGGTGTCGATCCGGAGCCGGCCGGAGGCGCACGCGAATCGGAGAGCGGAAAAAAGGGCGAAGCGATTCAGCGCCAGCCCATCCAGGCCGAGAAAACCGACCCCACTTTGCAGCACCCACGCTGCGTTTTTCAGATCCTAAAAAAGCACTTCTCCCGCTACACACCAGAGATGGTGGAAGAAATTTGCGGGATTCCCCCGCATCTGTTTTTGAAAGTTGCCGAAGCGCTTTGCCGCAATTCCGGGCGCGAGCGTACAGGCGCATTCGTTTACGCGGTCGGCTGGACGCAGCACACAGTGGGCGTGCAGTACATCCGCTCGGCGGCCATCATTCAATTGCTGCTTGGCAACATGGGACGTCCCGGCGGCGGCATCATCGCTTTGCGGGGACACGCCTCCATTCAGGGTTCAACAGACATTCCTACCCTGTACAATCTTCTGCCCGGCTATCTGCCGATGCCGAAGGCGAAACACGACAAGAATTTCAAAACTTGGGTCCAATTGAACACCTCTCTCTCCGGGTGGTGGGGCGAGTATCCGAAGTATGCCGTCTCCTTCCTGAAAGCCTGGTATGGCAAAGCGGCGACCAAAGAAAACGACTGGTGCTACGACTACCTGCCCATGCTCACCGGTGATCATTCGCACATGAACACGGTCGCCGACATGGCTGATGGCGCGGTCAAAGGCTATTTCGTGATGGGTGAAAACCCCGTCGTCGGTTCGATGAACGGCCCCTTCCAGAGGAAAGGATTGCGAGCCCTCGATTGGCTGGTTGTTCGAGACTTCCAGTTGACCGAGACTGCGGACTTTTGGCGGGAAGCGCCCGAGATCGCACGTGGCGAGGTCAAGCCCGAAGAGATCGGCACCGAAGTATTTTTCTTTCCGGCGGCGGCGCACACGGAAAAGGACGGCAGCTTCACCAACACGCAGCGTCTTTTGCAATGGCACCACAAGGCCGTTGAGCCGAAAGGCGACTCACGCAGCGAACTCGACTTTGTCTTCAAACTCGGAAAACGGCTGAAGAAACTTTACGCCAACGAATTCGATCAGAAGCGGAACTGGCCCATCCGCGATGTTACCTGGGACTATCCCACGCATGGTCCGCTAAACGAGCCGAGCGCCGAGGCCGTGCTTCACGAGATCAATGGATACACCGTGGCGGACCACAAGCCCGTCGAAGGGTTCACCTCCTTAAAGGAGGATGGATCCACCGCGTGCGGTTGCTGGATTTACTCCGGCGCTTACCGGGACGGCATCAACATGACCGCGCGCCGTAAGCCGTATTGGGAGCAAAATCATGTCGCTCCGGAATGGGCCTGGGCGTGGCCGCACAACCGTAGGACCCTCTACAATCGCGCGTCGGCCGATCTGGAAGGCAAGCCCTGGTCGGAACGCAAAAAACTTGTCTGGTGGGATGAAGAGAAGAAGGAATGGGTTGGATTCGACACTCCCGATTTCATTGTGGAGCGTCCGCCCTCTTACCGTCCTTCGAAAGACGCTCGCGGCAAGGACACCATTTCCGGCATCGATCCGTTTGTCATGCAGTCGGACGGAAAGGGGTGGATCTACGTCCCGGCGGGACTGCAAGATGGTCCGTTGCCAACTCACTATGAGCCGCAGGAATCCATCGTCAAGAATCCTTTATATGGACAGCAGTGCAATCCGGAGCGCATGGAATGGCTTCGTGATGACAATCCTTACCATCGGCCCTACAACGATCCGAAGTTCCCGTATGTCATCACCACTTATCGCTTGACCGAACATCACACTGCGGGCGGCATGAGCCGCTGGCTCACGTGGCTGTCGGAGTTGCAGCCGGAAATGTTCTGCGAGGTATCGCCCGAACTCGCCGCCGAGCGTGGTCTGAAGAATGGTGGCTGGGCAACCATCCGGACCGCACGCGGCGAAATCGAAACACGCGTTCTTGTCACGCAGCGCATACGTCCTCTAAAGATCAAAGGACACATCGTTCATCAGATCGGCTTGCCCTATCACTGGTCGAGCAAAGGTCTCGTCCGGGGTGATGCCGCGAATGATCTGATCGGCTTTGTCGCCGACCCGAACGTCTCCATCCAGGAATCGAAAGCCTTCACCGGTATGATCGAAGCCGGCCGTCATAGCAGAGGGCGGCGGCACATCACTAGCGGCTGGTTCGGTAATCGCGTGGCTCCCGATGCCAAAAAACGCGACCTGCCGCAGGCCAGACATAAGCCAGAAAGCAAACACGGCTTCAAAGCGGAAGAGACCAAAGAAGGGAACGTGTAGGGATGGCTCAAAAAGGGTTTTTCACGGATACCACCCTCTGCATTGGTTGCAAAGCATGTGAGGTCGCCTGCAAGCAG
>JALYVD010000171.1 GCA_030853405.1 Acidobacteriota bacterium
CGATTAAGATCTGTCGCATTTCTTTCCAGTCAATCTATCATTTCCTCGTGAGGCGCCGAGCCTTGCTTGAGCGGAAGCCGCAATCGATATGATGTCCTGGACGCATACTTCCAATCTCAGGAGCAATTGTGCAATTCGGGATCAACACGTTTCTTTGGACTGAAAGCTTCGGATCGAAGGATTTCCATCTTCTCGATGAAGTCCGCGCTCATGGCTTCGATGGAGTGGAAGTCTCTCTATTCCGGGCAGCGGAATTCGAAGCTGGTGCAATTCGGAAGGCTCTCGTTGAAAATCAATTGCAGTGCACCGTTTGCTCCGTTCTTCCCAGAGGGTTAAGCCTCCTCTCCGGCGATTCCGCTGTGCGGAACGGCACAATTACGCATTTGGCCGATTGCATAAAGGCAGCGGCGGAGGCCGGAGCGCACATCATCGCCGGGCCACTCTACTCGCCTGTGGGCTACTTGTCTGGACGAAGGCGCACTGCCGAGGAATGGAAAAGAGCCGTCGATGCGTACCAGCAACTGGGGCCGGTTCTTCACGAATACGACGTACAACTCGGCATCGAACCACTCAATCGCTTCGAAACCTATTTTCTTAACACTACCGAAGATGCGGTCAGACTCTGCGCCGAAGTCGGCCACCCGAACGTAGGCATCCTCTGGGACACCTTTCACGCCAACATTGAGGAAAAGAATATCGGCGAGGCGCTGCGAACCACCGGTTCTCATCTAAAGCACGTCCATACCTGTGAAAACGATCGCGGCACGCCTGGCAGCGGACACGTCGATTGGGCCGGGGTGGCTTCGGCATTGAAATATCTGAATTACAATGGCTGGTTGACGATCGAGAGCTTTGGGTTTGCTTTGGGCGATCTGGCTGCCGCCGCTTCTATCTGGCGCGACCTGGCCGCTACACCGGAAGAAATTGCCTGGAAGGGAATTCAGTTTCTGAAAGCTTCCGTGGCCCCGCAAGTTAGCAACGCGATATAACGGCAAAGAGAATGGATGGAAAGATGCAGTTACTGAATCGAACTGGAATGCGTCCGGTAGTTTGCGCGCTTTTGTTTGGCGCGTTGTCGGCCGCTCTGTCGTTCGCCGCCGCACCGCCAGTTCCGGCACTGGAAGAGTCTGGTTTTAAACCTATCTTCGACGGGACTTCGCTTAAGGGATGGGATTGCGACACCGACTTCTGGCACGTTTCGGACGGCGCCATTGTTGGTGAAAGCACGCTGCAGCATCAACCGAAGCAGAACACATTCTGCATCTGGAAAGGCGGACAGCCCGCTGACTTCGAATTCAAGGCCGAATACCGGTTAACTGGCGTCAAGGACGGTAACAGCGGAATTCAATATAGAAGCGTTGAGCTTCCTGACATTGGTAAGTGGGTCATGAAGGGCTACCAATTCGATATCGACCTGAAGCAGCAGTACACAGGCCAAGTCTATGAGGAACGGCTACGCGGATTTCTCGCGCTTCGCGGGCAAATTTCGTACGTGCCCGATGGAAAGAAAGTAGGCTCGATTGGATCCGTTGGCGACGGTGCGGAGTTGAAAAGCTTTATAAAGGAAAATGATTGGAACGAGATTCACATCATCGCGCGCGGCAATACGCTGATCCAACTGCTAAACGGGCACGTGATGAGCATCCTGGTTGACGACGATTCCGCCAACCGCAAAATGCAGGGTGAAATCGGAATCCAACTGCACCGCCTTCCAGGGGCTGCGATGAAAATGGAAACGCGGAACATACGCCTGAAGACTTTCTAGCTAGACACTTTCAGCAAGACATCGATATGCCAAGATCCAAACATCTTCTACGGGCCGGCGCCGTAATCATGATGCTCGCAAGCTTGGGAACGGGAGACGTGTTGCCCCCCGGGTCTGGACGAGCCGCCACCATTCGGGTGTGCGGGAAATGTCACTCGCCCGAGCGGGCCGCGTCACTTCATCAGACCGGTACGGCATGGGAGGAAACAATAGCCAAAATGGTCAAATTGGGCGCTCAAGGCTCGGACGAAGAGTACGAAGGCATTCTTGGCTATCTATCAAAGAACTTCGGCCCCGAGATTCCCGCCCCGATTAATATAAACAAGGCCACGGCTGTCGATTTGGAAACGGCACTCTTGTTGAGGAGGTCCCAGGCCAAAGCGGTGATTCAGTATCGATCGCAGAACGGCGATTTCAAGTCCATTGACGACCTCCGAAGAGTTCCCGGGCTGGACTTTAAAAAAATAGAGCAGAAGAAATCCCGGATCGTGTTTTAGATGCCCGCTGATATACTCGGTCGAAGTTTGCGGAATTTCTGTTTCCTAGCCCTGACGATCGTCGCGGGCAGCCTGGTTGTTTGTGGCGCCGACTGGCCCATGCAGGGCGGGAATCCTCAACACAACGGCTGGGCAAAAGGCGAGGACCTCGTCACCAAGGCCAACGTCGGCGGTTTGAAGGTGCTCTACAAATACCGGGCCGACAATGCTTCCATAGGGCTGAACTCTCTCACCTCTCCGATTATCGACGGCAATCTCATTACCTATCTCGGCTTCAAGGAGATGTTGATATTCGGCGCGAGCTCGGACAAGATATTTTCCGTGGATGCCGATCTCAATAAACTCATATGGGAATCACGGCTCCCTGATCGGGCCGATAAACCGCGAAGCGGCACGGCAGAACTTGGGTGTCCCGGCGGCCTAATGACGCCGGTGTCGATGGCCGGCAGTAGTTCGTCATTCATCAACTTTGCTGCAGTCGCGCGCCGAATCCCCGCCGTACCGGGAGCCCCGCGCATTCGTCCCTCGCCATACCTCCCGCCCCTTTGGGAAAGTGTTTACCCAATGCGCCCCGACACTTTGACCCGTCTGGCGGCCTTGTACACGGTAAGCAGGGATGGCAACTTGCACGTGCTAAACAGTTCTACCGGCGAGGACCTGATTCCGTCCATAAGGTTCGTACCGCCGAACTCGAAAGTCACCAGCCTCAGTTTTCGAGACAATGTCGTGTACGCAACCACCGGGGACAACTGCAATGGCTACCAGAACGCATTGTTTGCCATCGATCTATTGAGCCCTGAAAAGACAGTTACGTCATTTGTTCCGCAAGGCGGCGGCTTCTCCGGCACGGGCGGCGCCGCGATCGGCAAGGACGGAACGATTTACGTGCAAGTCCTCTATGCGCCAGGCGACACAGTCGGCCATTACCATGAGACGACCATTGCGCTAACGCCGAAGGAACTGAAGGTGAAGGATTATTTCACGCCTGGCGGCAAGCCGATTGACCGGAAAAGTAGCGAAGCGCCGGGCATAACTCCTATCGTCTCCTCATGGATGGGCAAAGAAATTGTGCTGACCGGCTCTAGGAATGGGCGCTTGTATCTGCTCGATTCCACATCGTTGGGCGGCGTGGATCACCACACTCCTCTGTTCGCGAGCGCCGTCCTGGCGCAAACTAACAAGAACTACGACGGAGACGGCTTCAGGGGAACATTTTCAAGTTGGCTGGATGTTGATAGCGACACGAGATGGTTCTACGCACCAGTCCCAGGACGCACGGATTCATCAGTCGGGTCGAAGACCGGCGGCATTATCGCTCTGAAGCTTACCGCCCAGAACGGCCAACCCGAGTTGCAGCAAGTCTGGGTCTCGCAGGAGATATTTTCGCCCGCTCCCGTTGTCATTGCGAACGGGATGTTGTTTGTTCTCTCGACGGGCGAATCGCCACGCCTTGCGAATAAGAATGGCAGGCCTTACACTCTCGCTGAACTCCAACAACTGGCAAAACCCGCGATACTGTACGCCCTCGATGCAGTCACTGGGAAAGAGTTGTACTCGAGCGGCAATGCCGTATCGAGCGCCTCCGATTCGGGTGGATTAGCGGTTGCCAACGGTCGAGTGTACTTCACAACCAACGACAATTCCGTTTACTGTTTCGGATTACCGCAAGGGCAATTGCAGTTGACGGAACAAAGATAATCGATGCGCATACTAGCTTGCTTTGTGATCGGAGTGCTCTGCACGTTCGGCCAATCCGCGGAGTGGCCAACGGATGGCGGAGGTCCAAAGCGCACGAACTGGCAAAAAGACGAACACATCCTTACAAAAGAAAATGTCAAAGATCTGAAGATCCTGTGGAAGCTGAAGCTGGACAACCAACCGAGAGAAATGCATTCGCTGTTTCCGCCGTTGATCGTGAACGGAATCCAAACTGCCCAGGGTGCTAAACAGATCGCGATTGAAGCCGGAATATCTGACAACCTTTACGCGATTGACGTCGAGACCGGCACCCTTTTATGGCACAAGCATTTTGAGTATCCGCCCATAAAAGAAGGAAGGGGATTGCCGCCCGGAGATCCTCTCTGTCCGGGTGGGCAAACGGCGACGCCCATCATCACGCCGCCCGGCAATAATGGCAAACGGATTCTGTATGCGCTCGCGGGCGACGGTGAACTTCACTCGATCAATGTCGCCGATGGGGAGGAGACACACGCTCCTGTTAAATTCGGTTTCGCCAATGCAAAAGCGTACGCGCTTAATATGTGGAACGGCGTAATATTCACCACCACTTCTCAGAGTTGCAACGGCAGCCCAAACCAGGTGTGGGCCATCGATACGGAAGACCTCAGTAAGAAGGTGATGACATTTAATCCTCGGAGTGGTGGGTTGTGGGGCAGGGAAGGCGCGGCAATCGATTCCACGGGAACGGTTTGGGCGCCCACTGGCGATGGCGTTTACGATCCGGAAAACCGCACCTTTGGGAACGGTCTCATCGCCGTCAAAGTGGAAAGCGATCAGTTACAGTTGCAAGACTGGTTTGAACCGCGTAACTGGTTCTGGATGCGGAAACGGGACCTTGACATGCAAGTGACTCCGGCAATTTTCAACTACGGGGATCAGGAGCTTCTGGCTACCGGCAGTAAAGCATGTAAGGTTTATCTGCTGGACACGAAAGGGGCTGGCGGCGACGACCACCAAACGCCTCTCGCCGAGACTCCGTTCCTGTGTAACGACGAAGTCAACTTTGCTTCTGCCGGAATATGGGGATCGATGGCGACTTGGCAGGATTCAACAAACACGCGCTGGGTACTAACGCCTTTCTGGGGACCTGTATCCAAAAATTTCAACCCGCCTGTCTCCTACGGACCGGTAACCCACGGCGCAATTGTCGCTCTTAAAGTTGAATCGAAATCCGGTTCGTTTGAGCTTGCACCGGCCTGGATGTCTCGCGATATGAATCGGGCGGAGCCGCCCGTCGTGGCGAATGGCGTCGTTTTCGCATACGGCAATGGCGAGAATACGGAGCAGGCCTATCCGGAACGCGGGTTGTACGATTACAGCCCGGAGCGCGTTAAGAATTCTACCCATGCCGTTCTGTACGCGCTCGATGCGGAGACAGGTAAAGAACTCTACTCAAGCGGCGATCAGATCACGTCATTCAATCACTTCAGTGGGCTTTCCGTCGCCAACGGGCGCGTTTACATTGCGACGTACGACAGCACACTCTATTGTTTTGGGCTCGATAAGCAATGACACTACAAAACCAGTTTCCGAAGGTCCACAATGCCATGTGGCCGGGTCTCGTCGGTAAGGGACAGGGATCGGAACCCGTCATCGATTTGGATACGATGCTGGACGTCACCGCCGCGGCTCGCTACAACGGCGTGCGCTTTGACGGTGTCGATCTATTCCTGTCGGAGCCTCACGTCAGCATCGATTCGACGAAAGAGGATCTGGCGCACTTAGCCGACAATATCGCCAGGCGGGACTTGGTCGTCGGTTCGCTCGTTGCGCCGGTATGGGAGCCGACTGGCGGTGGTTCGGCCATGGGAACCGAAGAGGAGCGGAAGCGGTTTCTTCAACAGATAGAAAAGGCGTGCACCATTGGTGAAACACTACGGCGAATTGGAATCAGAACTTATGGAGTGATCCGAATAGATTCCGCCGCAAGTCCAGCCGATTGGGCGCGCGCGCGCAAGGAGAGCACTAATCGGATCGCCGAAACTTTTCGTACCGCTTGCGATATAGCGGAGGCGCATGGAGAACGCCTGGCGGCGGAAGGTGAGATCTGTTGGGCGGGCATGCACAGCTGGCGTCACATGGTTGATTTGCTTGAAAGCGTTGGCCGACCGCAAACATTGGGCTTTCAGGCGGATATGGCTCACACGCTTCTGTACACGCTCGGGTACAACGCCCCCGAAGACCGGCTACTTCCGCCGGATTTCGACTGGGCCGACGACGCGAAGGTTTATAAGTCGTTGGAGACTGTTGCTTCCGCCCTTCGTCCGTGGACCATTGATTTCCACGTAGCGCAGAACGACGGAACGGTAAAAGGATTGGGATCTCACGATAAGACCGGTCACCACTGCTTACCTTCCGATCCGAACGGGCGACTAAACATCGTTCGCGATTCTGGCTTGTGGTTGCGCGACGATACCGGACAGCTTACAGAGGCCACCAGACACATCTGCTGGGACGGATGCATGTTTCCTAACAAAGTCATGTCAGCCTCCGGAACATGGAATGAAATTCTCGCCACCATGATTTCCGTTCGTAACGCGCATGGATGGTCCGAGTAAAACATGAACAAGAAACCCCTGAGAATTGGACTCGTCGGCTACGGTTTCATGGGCCGGACGCATTCGAACGCTTACCGGCAGGTGAACCAATTCTTCGACGTCGATTACCGGCCAGTTCTACAAGCCGTTTGCGGACGAGACCGCGAGAAAGCGGAGCGTTTCGCCGATCAATGGGGCTATCAGTCCGTTGAGACGGACTGGCGATCTCTGATTGATCGCCAAGACATAGACATAATCGACATCGCAAGTCCAAACGACACGCATGAAAGCATCGCCGTTGCCGCTGCCGAGGCAGGCAAGATAGTGCTCTGCGAGAAGCCCTTAGGGAGAACGCTTCAAGAAGCCGAGCGAATGGTGGGAGCCGTGGAGCGTACTCGTGTTACCAACATGGTCTGGTATAACTATCGCCGCGTTCCAGCCGTCTCGCTCGCAAAACAGATCATCGACGAAGGCAAACTGGGCCGTGTCTTTCACTATCGCGCGAAGTTTTTGCAGGATTGGACTATCTCAGCAAAGGTGCCTCTTGGCGGCGCGGCCCTATGGCGTCTGAACGCGGATGTAGCCGGGAGTGGCGTTACGGGAGATTTGCTGGCGCACTGTATTGACACCGCCATTTGGCTGAATGGTCCTATCAAAACCGTGTCCGCCATGACGGAAACCTTCATCAAAGAGCGTACGAACGCCCTGACCGGTGAAGCGCAAGAGGTTCGAATCGACGACGCCAGCGCCTTTCTCGCGCGATTCGAAAATGGCTCGCTCGCGACATTCGAGGCAACCAGATATGCGCGCGGCCATAAAGCTCTCTACACGTTTGAACTCAACGGAGCCGACGCCTCGATTGCTTGGGATCTGCAGGATCTGCACCGCTTGCAGTATTTCGATCACGGCGATAACCCATTGCTGCGCGGCTGGCGTTCTATCAACGTAAGCGAAGCCGAACATCCCTATATGAAGCAGTGGTGGGTGCCGGGTCTGCAGATCGGCTACGAACACACGTTCATTCTTCAAGTCGCCGATCTGTTGCAGGGCCTATCAAAGGGCGCGGTGACGCATCCGACTTTTCAGGATGCTCTGAAGACGGAACACGTTGTAGCCGCCGTTTTGGAATCCGCTCATAGCGGTCGATGGGTAGAGTGCGCGCCAACAAAGTAGTAGGTAGTTCACAGGGGATTTGCATGTCAAAACAAACGGTTGTCCAGGATGCTCTAAACGCGGGCGAAGGTATTGTTCGATTCGCGCCCTGCTGGGTACCGCGATCCTTTCTGATGCCGGGAGGCCGGTTGAAGCTGGACCCACGCGATTTGTATGCCTTAGGCGCTCATCGCGGCGGCATTGATGAGCGGTGGTTCTCCTCGACCACCAATGCTGCAAATGGACCCGGTACGCCCGAGGACGAAGGCCTCAGCTATCTGGCTGTCAAGGGCGAAAAGATTTTGTTCAAAGAAGCCATCGAGAGCCTGGGTGATAAGTTCCTGGGCGCCGATGTTATGGAACGTGAGGGCGGCTGGAATTTGCTATGTAAGTTCTTTGACAATCTCGGGCCAATTCCCCACCACATGCACCAGCGTGAGGAACATGCAATGCTGGTGGGCCGGCTCGGCAAACCAGAAGCGTATTACTTTCCACCTCAGTACAATTTCAAGTTCAACAACTTCCCTTACACGTTTATGGGCCTGGAACCCGGAACCACGCGAGGGGATGTCCTGGATTGTCTAAAGAAGTGGCAAACGGGCGACAACGGCATTTTAAATTTCTCAAAAGCTTACAAATTGCAGCCCGGCACAGGCTGGCAGGTGAATGCGGGCATTCTGCACGCTCCGGGATCGCTCGTCACCTATGAGCCGCAGGTAAACAGCGATGTATTCGGGATGTTTCAGTCGATGGTCGAAGGCAGATATGTGCCTTGGGAATTGTTGGTGAAGGACGTTCCTGAAGAGAAGGCGCACGATCTCGACTTCATCGTGGACATGCTCGATTGGGAAGCGAACGTAGATCCCGAGTTTGTAAGTCACAATCTCACGAAGCCGTTACCCGTAAGGGACGGGCGAGAAATGACCGACGCCGGATACCGCGAAAACTGGGTTACTTACAGTACCCGGCACTACTCTGCTAAGGAATTGACGGTGCTTCCGGGCCGGTCCGTTGTCATCAAAGATGCAGCCGCTTACGGCATGATTCTGACCCAGGGCTACGGCCTCCTGGGTGTGCATCGCGTAGAAACGCCCTCATTGACCCGCTTCGGAGAATTGACCAGCGATGAATTCTTCGTCAGTGTGGATGCGGCGAAGAACGGTATCAAAATAACGAATGAGAGCGCCACGGAGCCGCTGGTTATGCTGAAACATTTCGGCCCGGGTAATCCCGAGGCGCAGCGGCTCGTCACCTGATAACATCGCCTGCAACCCGTTCTCTACAAGTCCTGGGAATTCTGGGTATGGTTCTCGTTATTGCAAGCCCTCGGCAGTTAGACAATAAAGATAATGCCTCCTTCGACCGAGCGTACGGAAACAGACAGCATGGGCGCCATCGAGGTCCCCTCGGATAAATACTGGGGTGCGCAGACACAGCGGTCTCTCATTCATTTCGATATTGGGGAGGACCGAATGCCTCCCGAACTGATTCGAGCGTTCGGTGTGCTGAAAAAAGCTGCGGCGCTAGTGAACCACGATTTGGGCAAATTGGACGAACAGAAAACCGCCCTGATCGCCCAGGCTGCTGCAGAGGTCATAGCGGGAAAGTTGAACGACCATTTCCCGCTGCGGATTTGGCAAACCGGAAGCGGCACGCAGACCAATATGAATGCCAACGAGGTGATCGCGAACCGGGCCATCGAAACGGCGGGCGGCACGATGGGCAGCAAGAAGCCGATCCATCCGAACGATCACGTCAACATGTCGCAGTCTTCGAACGATACATTTCCGACCGCCATGCACATTGCCGCGGCGGAACGCGTCGAACGCAAGCTGCTTCCCGCAGTACGGGAGTTGCGCGATGTGCTGGATCAAAAAGCTAAAAAGTTCGCCGATATTGTGAAGATTGGCCGGACCCACCTACAGGATGCGACGCCGATCACGGTGGGGCAGGAGATGTCGGGTTGGGTCTCCTTGCTTGATCGCGATATCGAGAGGTTAAGGGACGCGCTCGATGGTTTGTACGATCTGGCGATCGGCGGTACGGCCGTCGGAACGGGATTGAATGCCCATCCGGAGTTTGCCGAACGCGCTGCCGCGAAGATTGCTGAATTGACAGACCTGCCGTTCCGGTCGCATCCCAATAAATTCGCCTCCCTCTCCGCGCATGACGAACTGGTATGGGCGAGCGGCGCTTTAAAAACGCTCGCGGCTTCGCTAATGAAGATTGCGAATGATGTACGATGGCTCGCCTCAGGGCCTCGCTGTGGCTTGGGTGAGTTGACGATTCCGGAGAATGAGCCCGGCTCGTCAATCATGCCGGGCAAAGTGAATCCTACTCAGTGCGAAGCAATCACGATGGTGGCGGTTCAGGTGATGGGTAACGACGCGGCAATCGGCTTCGCAGGTTCCCAGGGTAATTTCGAGCTGAACGTGTTTAAGCCCCTGATTATTTACAATTTCCTGCATTCCGTACGCCTACTGGCCGACGCGTGCCACAGCTTCACGGAGCATTGCGCGGTGGGAATCGACGTGGACCGTGAGCAGGTCGCCCACGATGTGCGGAATTCCCTCATGCTGGTGACCGCCTTAAACCCGCACGTGGGGTATGACAAGGCGGCCAAGATCGCGCATACGGCGCATGTGGATCGTTCGAGTTTGCGCGAGGCTGCTCTTAAGCTTGGGTTCCTGACGGGCGAGGAGTTCGACAAGTGGGTAGATCCGGAAGCAATGACCAGACCCGCATAACGTCCCGGCGGCCAGCCAGATGCGGTCCTACAGTAATCTGGACGAAATGTTTCGGCGGCGATCCATGTCTACCACCTGAACAATGGAGTTGCGGTTTTTTATATTTGTGAGGCATTTCAGGGCATGAGCCGCCGTGCCGGGGAAACACGGATAAACGACCTCCGCCGCGAGATCGCCGAACAACTACGCAGCGTCGAGAACCGGGTCTTACAACTCGGTGAGGTGGGCGAGGCGCAAGCAAGCCGCATTTCCATGGCGATAGGCGAACTCGTTCAACTTGTCGAGTCCGGAACAACCGGCGGCGTTCCCACAGTGGAGCGCCCCGCGCCGGAGCACCCCACTCCGCACCCCACTCCAGTGATACGCGCGCGTGCGGACACTGTGTCAACCACCAGTCGGCACGGCGGTCAGGAATGCCTGAGGAACGCGGAGCTAGAGCGGGTCACTAACGCCCTCGAACGGTCGAAGGAAGATCTTCAGCGGTTTGCCTACGCGGCATCCCACGACCTTCAGGCGCCGGTTCGCACCATCACCACGTATCTTCAATTACTGGACCGCCGCCTGGGCGACAGGCTCCATGCCGACGAGAGAGAAATGATCGGCTACGCGCAGGAAGCCTCGAAGCGCATGCACACGCTTATCCTGGATCTCTTGTTGTATTCGCGCGCCAGCACCGAACCGATTAATTTCGAACTCGTGGATGGGGAAGAGCTGTTGAACGCTCTAATGCGCGGAATGCGCATCGCGATCAAGGAAGCGGGGACTACGGTGACCTGGGATCGCCCTTTGCCGGCTCTTTTCGTCGATAGCTCCGCCATCTTCCAGGTGCTCCAAAACCTGATTGGCAACGCAATGAAGTACCGGCGGGAAGAAACACCGCGTGTCCATGTCTCCATCGTAAAAGAGGCGAATCACTCGCGCGTTTGCGTGCGCGATAACGGGCAGGGAATCGCGCCTGAGCACACGAAAAAAGTCTTCGAGATGTTACAGCGTTTGCACGGCAATGAACTGCCGGGGTCGGGAATCGGGCTGGCGATTTGCCAGCGGCTGGTGGATCGCCTCGGAGGCAAGATCTGGGTGGATTCCGAAGTCGGCCGCGGCTCTACTTTCTGCTTCACCATTCCGTTCCTTCCGCCAGAAGCAACTCAAAGCTGAGACATTGCCGCTCCAGTCCGCACCACCTCTTTGGCGCGGACCTCCTATGGCGAACGGCATCGATAGCGAACAAAAGCACTACAGCGTATTGAATCTGAATGCCGGCACTGAAGTCGCCGGTCACGTCGTAGTCGCAGGTACCAGCGCTGCGCGAAAAAAGGGACTGCTGGGAGTAAACGGCCTTCAGAACGGTGCCGGGCTTTGGATTGCGCCATGCGAAGCTATTCACACTGTCGGCATGAAGATGCCGATTGACGTCATATTCCTCGATCGCGAACTTCGAGTCTGCAAACTTGCCTCCGGGGTAAGGCCGTGGCGCGTATCAATCTCTCTGAAGGCCCATTCCGTTTTGGAACTGGAGGCCGGGGCGATTCCCAGGAGCAACACCCACATCGGCGATCGCCTGAGATTTCAGGCTGCCTAGTACCACTGAATTGCATAAGCGTAGGCCCTTCGGCTTTCCGTTATATGTCAATTCCAATCACGGTCGTACTCCTGTTGGTGGTAGTCGCAGCCGGGATTTACGATCTCCGCGTCCGGCGCATTCCCAATTGGCTTAATCTGAGCGGCCTGATTCTGGGCCTCGGCTTTAACGCCATGCCCGGGCAGGATGGGGTCGCGAAGTCACTTGTAGGGCTCGCTTGCGCACTGGCTGTTTATATACCCCTCTATCTCGTTCGGGGCATGGGCGCGGGAGACGTCAAGTTGATGGCGGCGGTCGGCTCCATCACCGGTCCGGCAAATTGGCTCGGCATCTTTATCGTTACGGCAATTCTTGGCGGTATAGCGGCGCTCGTTCTGATAGCAGTCAGGCGAAAATTCCAACAAACCGTATTAAATCTCGGCACGATTCTGCGTGAACTGTTCCACCGGAGAATGCCTTCGGCTGCGGACGAGAAGCTCGATATCCGCGACTCGCGGGCTTTGAGAATGCCCCACGGCGCCATCATCGCGGCTGGTTCCATACTGTTTCTCTTGTTGCGGAGCAACTAACGGCAGTTTAAATCATGGCCACCGCAGCGCAGTCTTGGGAAATTCCGATCACCGGCGGCAAACGCTGGGCTGTCCGATTTCTGCCTAGCCTCACGGATTTCGCTTTCTTGCTTCCGGCCTTCATTCTCTTTGCCATCCTACCGGGAGCCAAGACTCTTCTAAATGATTCGGACACCGGCTGGCATCTTCGCGTAGGAGAGTGGATTCTCCAGCACAAAGCCGTTCCAACTACGGATTTCTTTTCGTTCACCAAAGCAAATCAACCCTGGTTCGCCTGGGAATGGGGATGGGACCTCCTTTTTGGCGCAATCCACAGCATGTGGGGACTGCCAGGAGTGGTGCTCGCTAACGTACTGATTCTCTGCTTCGTCTCGGCGCTGCTCTTCCGGCTGATACGGCGATTCTGCGACAACGACATTTTGGCGCTACTATTCACGGGAATTTCTATTTTCGGCTCGACAATTCACTGGCTAGCGCGGCCCCATCTCCTCTCATGGGTGTTCTTTCTTGCCTTTGCTCATCTATTACTCTCTGCCGAGCAGGGCAAGACGAAGGCGCTGTACTGGCTACCTCTTCTGATGCTCCTGTGGACTAATCTCCACGGCTCCTTCTTTCTCGGCATCGTCATGATAATGATTTCCGGGATCGCCCCCTGGATTAGCGCCGTTCTCCAGCCGGGTATTGCCTGGAAGGGGGCCTACTGGGAGTCGCGGCCGTATCTTCTTTGTGCGCTCCTGTGTGGAATGGTCACCTTCGCGAATCCCTACACTTGGCGTCTCCACGAGCACCTCTTCCTGTACCTGCGAGACTCCAGCCAACTCGACGCAATACAGGAATTCCAGTCGATCAGTTTCCACTACGGGCTGGCGGCGTTCTTCGAAATAATGCTTTTGACCGGCGCGGCCTCGGCTCTCTGGTGTATCCAGCGCCAGAAGTGGACGGGGGCGTTGACTCTCTTGCTTTGGGCTCACCTGGCCTTGTTCTCGAGGAGAAACGTCCCAATGTATTTGCTTCTGGCGAGCCCCTGGATTGCCAAAATGGTTGCCCAAATGTCGGCTGATGGGTTGCGCTCACTGCGGCTGCGGCCGTGGCTGCAGCGCGCGGCAGGCGGTCTCGCTGAAATCGCGTTGGAATTCCGGCCACTGGAGAGAATTAACCGCTTGCACGTCACTTCTCTTTTTGGAATTCTGTTTATTTTTCTGTCGATGGCGTCGGCCCGGCCCGGCTTCGAGGCACAGTTCAATACCAAAAGATTTCCGGCCTCGGCTATTCCCGTGATACAAGCGCAAAATGCACGCAGGATATTTACCAACGATCAATGGAGCGGGTACCTCATCTATCAGCTCTATCCGGACGTCAAGGTTTTCGTTGATGGCAGGAGCGATCTTTATGGCGGAGACTTCGTCAACAGTTGTCTCCACACCTTAAACGGCCGTTGGGACTGGGAAATTAATCTAAATCGATTTTCGGTCGATATGGTCATTGTGGCGCCCGGTACACCCCTTTCGACTGTCCTGAAGATGTCTCCCCGCTGGCGGACGCTTCTGGATGACGGATCTGTAATGGTATTCGCGCCAAAGAGCCTGATGCGGCGGCAAGATACGCCGCTGACGGGTACAAACAATTTTCAGCCGTTGAACTCAACGGAGGAAGCGAGCTTGAAGTCCAAAAGGGGGCTTGCAAGTTTTTAAAACTCACGAAAGGAGATTCTATGATTTCATCAATGTTAAAGACATTCTGGCAGGAAGAGGACGGCCAGGATATGGTCGAATATGCTCTGCTCCTTGCCTTCGTCGCGCTGGCTGGAGTTTCACTTCTTAGCGGTATCAGCACCAGCATAAAAGGTATATTCACCAGCATCAGTACTAACCTGTCTTCCGCCAATACCGCTGCCTCCTAAAAAGGGTGATCCAGCAACGCCAGAAGAGGGCGCGCGGCCTCAAAAAAGACCCTGCGGCCTCTCGTGGCGCTATCCAGCCGTGAACAGACTGCAAGTTCTGCCAACAGCTGATTCATTCCAACAACCGCGCAGTCTCGCGCGGTTTGCCCAATTAATTTAATGCGAGTTTTCTGATGAATCGACGACTAATAGGTGTTTTTGCGTTCGCGCTGGCAGTTGCCAGCGTGACGAGCTTCATTGTTTACCGGCTTATTCTTTCGCACGTGCAAGCTCCATCGTTCGCGCGCGCATCCACCCCGGCAAATACGTTGCTTGTCGCCGGCCGGGACCTGCAAGTGGGTGCTTTGATCCGGGATGCGGATGTCCAGGAGATTGCCTGGCCCGGCGCAGTACCGAAGGATGCCATAAAGCTCCGCGCGGATGTTGTGGGGCGGGGCGTGACTTCTCCGATTTTCGAAAAAGAACCATTCCCTGAACAAAGGCTCGCGCCAAAAGGGGCTGGTGCGGGTTTAGCTTCGACTATTCCCGTCGGCAAGCGGGCTGTAGCCCTTCGGGTCAATGATGTAGTTGGCCTCGCCGGGTTTGTACTTCCAGGCATGCACGTGGACGTGCTTATCGCGGGCAACGTCCCAGGGGAAGGCAACCAGAACGGAACCCGCTGCCGGACAGTTTTGCAAAACATCGAAGTGTTATCGACAGGGCAGCATCTGGAGAAGAATCTGGAAGGCAAGCCCGATCCCGTGGAAGAGGTCAACCTCCTCGTAACGCCGGATCAGGCTGAAGTCCTGAATCTCGCCAGCACTGAAACCAAGGTGCAACTTGTACTGCGGAATCCGCTTGATACACACGAAGAGACCACGCACGGAACATCTTTGGCCAGCCTGTTTGGGCAGAAAGAAATGGGGCCACCGGCAGCTCCACGGCAAATGGCGCCCGCAGCGGTCATAGCCGCTGCGCCACCGCCTCCTACGATTGAGGTCTTTAGCGGAACAACCAGAGCGCAGCAGGTAATCGACATGCCGCGGGAGAAGAAATAACCGTGAAAAAGTTTATAGCGTTCTTGGCCCTATCGGTGGTGCTCTCGGCGCAGGAGCCGGTCCAGCCCTGGACAAAGCAGCCGATCAATGACGTAAAAAGCGCGCCGCAGCCTGGCGTTCAGAGTGGAGAGGGAACTCCTAAAGAGGTAAATCTCAAAGTGAACCGGTCCACCGTGATCGACTTCAAGCCCGGGTTTAGGCGCGTCTCGATCACCAGCGCCGATATCGCCGAAGCTGTCGCCGTCAGTTCCACGGAACTGCTTTTGAACGGCAAATCCGCTGGCGATACAAGCTTGATCATTTGGGATCTCAAAGGTGCGCGCAGCACTTTCGACGTTCATGTCAGTGCGGACGAAACGGCCATTACGGCCATCAGGGAACAACTGGCGAAAGAAGTCGGGCCGGATGTTTCGCTGACCCTGCAGGGTAAGAACGCGTTTTTACGCGGAACAGTTCAGAACGAAATTGCCGCCGAACGCGCCAACAACATTGCCTCGGCAGCCGGTAAGGTTGTCAATTTGCTCCGAGTGCTTGTACCGCCCGCAGAGCCGCAGATTCTCCTCAAGGTGCGCTTTGCCAGTCTTGACCGCACGCTCTCAACTCAACTAGGCATCAACTTATTTGCATTGGGCGGAGTCGCGAAAGGGGTCGTCTCATCGACTACTGGCCAGTTTGGAGCGCCGCCGGCCCTCTCTCAAGTGGGTCCCGGCGGAACCGCAACGCTCACGAACCTCTTGAACCTGTTTTATTTCCGGCCCGATATCGATCTCGGGGCGGTCTTGCAAGATCTGGAGGCGAAAAACGTGCTCCAGATTCTCGCTGAACCCAACGTCCTCGCGTTAAGCGGTCATCCGGCAAGCTTCTTGGCCGGCGGAGAATTCCCCTTCCCGACACTTCAAGGAGGCGGAAGCGGAGTGGGACAGGTCACGATTCAGTTTAGGGAGTTTGGCATCCGGCTAAAGTTCCTCCCGACGCTGACTCCCAGAGGGTCGATTCATTTGGTTGTGAATCCGGAAGTTAGCTCCTTGGACTATGCAAATGGACTTACGGTAAGCGGATTCACGATCCCGGGACTCTCAACCAGGCGTGTCGAAACCGAAGTGGAACTGCAGAACGGCCAGAGCTTCGCCATAGCGGGCTTGCTCGACAATCAACTGACGGAAACGTTCAATAGAATGCCCGGCATATCGAGTATTCCGATTCTGGGCAAATTCTTCGAATCGCGGGCGGTGTCAAAAAACAATAGCGAGCTAATCGTTGTTGTTACACCCGAGTTGGTGCAGCCCATACCGGCCGGCGCCAAGAGTCCCGACCTGGACAGGCCGATGCCATTCCTGCCCGGACAGTTGCCCTCGAACTGGAAAAATCCACTTGATCCAACGGCTGCGGCAGCCGTTATGTCTACCCCCGATTCTTTGCCAGTAGAGCAGATGAAAGCAATGAGCGAGGCCTCGGATCAAGACAAGACGCCTTCTAAGGCCTACGTCGTACTGCCAGGTTCCACCTCGGCGCCGGGAGCCTCCCCAACCGAGCCAAGTCAATCGGCGCCAACGCCAATCCAGAAGTAGTGAGAATCGAATGAGTTTTGCTAAATTGTTGCTTTATCTGAAAGACCAGGACCTCCGCCGCGAGGCGGTCGAGGTTTTGAAACAGTCGGCGAGTCATATCCACTTTGAGCAGCATGACTCCGACTGGAACACCCTGCTGGAGCGAGTGGCCAAATCGAAGCCGGAAGTTCTCCTCCTGGACGTGGCCGCCGTTCCCGGAGAACTGACTCTCGGTATTCGTCAGCTTCGTAATTATGCCCCGCGTATCAAGGTCGTTGCGCTGCATACGCGAGCTGATTCGCAGACCATTCTGAGCGCCATGCGTGCGGGAGCGAATGAGTTTTTGCACCCGCCGTTCGAAGATACGCTCGCACCGGCCATCGAACGGATTCTAAGCTCGCACGAGAACGAGACTATTTCCGTTTCCCGTGGCAAAGTCATTGGATTTCTTTCCGCTAAGGGCGGCTGCGGCGCAACCACGCTCGCTTGCCACGTGGCCTGCGAACTGCAGCAACTGACCCGGACAAACGTTCTTCTGGCCGACCTCGACCTTACGTCGGGCCTGGTTGGTTTTCTCATGAAGACGCCCAGTTCCTACTCGATTCTCGATGCCGTGAAGAATCTTACTCGCCTTGACGAAAGTCTGTGGAAGGCGCTGGTCGTAGAGCACAAGCCTAATTTGGCGGTAGTACCGGCTCCGGCCTCCTACTCGCGCTGGGAGCATCCAGATGAGGCCGAGTTGCGCCAACTTCTGCAGTTCATGAGAACGCAGCACGATTGGGTGGTTCTGGACCTCGGCCGCAGCCTGAACTCGATGGCGACGGCGGTCTTGGACGAAATAGATCAACTATTTTTGGTTTCGACTCTCGAGGTCGTGGCCTTGCACGGCTTGAAATCGATTGTGCACGGACTGTTTGAGCAAGGCGAAAAACTTCAACTGGTTCTGAACCGCACGCCGAAAATGATGGACATCAGCACGCAGGAACTGGAAAAGATTCTCGGGCGCTCTCTCTATGCAACACTCCCGAACGATTACATGGGGCTCTATCAGTCCTACTCCAGCGGAAATCTGCTCGATTCCAACAATCGTCTGGCCCAGCATTTCGCCATGTTGGCTTCAAAAATCGCTGGTCTTCCACCGGTAAAGACCAAGAAAAAATTTGCTCTGTTTGGATAAGAAGCAGTAGCCCCGGCCATTGAATAGGAATCGTTTATGAGTATTGCCGAAGCGTTGAAAACAGAAAGTCGTCCTCCCGAGAACTCCAGGTTGCCCGTGGGTTCGGGTGAAGCCTCTACGGCCCAGTATCAGGAGCTGAAGTTTGCAATCCACCGCAAACTCTTAGACCGCATCAATCTGGAAGCGGTCTACAACATGCCTGGAGAGCGTGTGCGCCAGGAAGTCCGGCCATCTATCTCCAAGCTGGTCAACGAAGAGAAAACGCCGCTCAGCCTGACCGAAAAGGACCGCCTTATTGAAGAGGTTCTGGACGAAGTCTTCGGGCTTGGACCTCTGGAACCGCTCCTCCGCGATACGACCGTATCGGACATCCTGGTCACTACGCCCCGGCTGATTTACGTCGAGCGAAAAGGCAAACTCGAACGGACCAATATCGAATTCAAAGACGACGCGCATCTAATGCGGATCATCGAGCGCGTCGTGTCGCGGGTCGGCCGCCGAATCGACGAGTCGTCGCCAATGGTCGATGCGCGATTGCCGGACGGTTCCCGTGTAAACGCTGTTATTCCGCCTCTCGCCGTCGATGGGCCGCTTCTTTCAATTCGCCGCTTTGGCGGGAGCCCCATGCAGCCGGCCGACCTGCTTCGAAATCTCTCGCTTACCGAGGGAATGCTGGACCTGTTGAAAGGCTGCGTCAAGGCGCGCTTAAACGTCATCATTTCCGGTGGAACTGGCGCCGGCAAAACGACCTTCCTCAACATGCTGTCCGGCTTCATTCCTTCGAATGAACGAATCGTCACCATTGAGGATGCGGCCGAACTACAGCTACGCCAGACCCACGTAGCCAGGCTCGAAACCAGGCCCGCGAATATCGAAGGCAAAGGCGCGGTTCTGCAACGGCATCTGCTGATCAACGCTCTCCGTATGCGCCCCGACCGGATCATCGTCGGCGAAGTGCGAGGCGAAGAAGCGCTGGACATGCTGCAGGCCATGAACACCGGCCATGATGGATCGCTCACAACCATCCACGCCAATACCCCGAGAGATGCCGTCAGCCGCCTGGAGGTAATGATCGGGATGGCCAGTTCCAATCTGAGCATCAAGTCCATCCGTCAGCAGGTCGCCTCCGCCGTGGACCTCTTTATCCAGTGTTCGCGCCTCGCGGACGGCTCGCGCAAGGTGACGTACATCACTGAGTGCGTTGGAATGGAGGGTGATCTGGTGACCACTCAGGACATCTTCGTATTCGAGCGCAGCGGAATGTCGCCGGACGGCCGGGTGCTCGGTAAGTTCCGTCCTACCGGTGTGCGTCCAAAATTTAGTGAAAAGCTGAAGACCGCTGGTTTTGAGTTGCCGGCGCACCTCTTCCAAACCGCTGTAGAGGTTCGATAATCATGGGCATACTCCTCGTCATTTTTACCATTACTTTTCTCGTCGTGGTCGGATGCGTGGGGCTTTGCCTACATTATTTCAAGCGGAAACAGAAGCATCAGATCCGCTCCATGCTGCGGAATGCCGAAGCGACACCCGCGGAGCAACGCGAAACAAAACTCATGCGGCCCGCCGAGATCGAGAACTTATTTTCTCGATTCCTGCGCAGATTTGAGGTCACGGCGAAACTCAAGGCCACTCTTGAGCAAGCCGGAAGCGAATGGAGCGTGAGCAAGCTGTTCACGATGTCGGTACTCGCGGCCCTCATCGGATTGTTCGTCGGCCTGAAGATTCACCTTGTCTTGTCTCCGTCCGTCATCGGAATCATCCTGGCGATTGTCGGCGGATGTCTACCTTTCCTCCTTATTCTTCGGAAAAGAAGTAAAACCTTCCGGGCGTTTGAAGAGCAGTTTCCCGAAGCTCTGGACTTTCTTTCACGATCCATGCGGGCGGGACACGGCTTTTCCATCGCTCTCGATATGCTTGCCTCCGATTCGCCCGATCCGCTGGGGCGGGCGTTCCGGAGAGTTTCGAACGACCTCGCGTTGGGCTCGTCGATGGAAATTGCACTCGGCAAGTTAATCGCTCTCATTCCGTTGGTTGACGTGCAGTTCTTTGTATCCTCCGTTGTGCTCCAGCAGGAAACAGGCGGCAACCTGGGCGAGATTCTGACGAAACTCTCCTACATCATCCGAGAGAGGTTCCGCCTGAAAGGGCAAGTCAGGGCGGTCAGCGCCCACGGAAGAATCACCGGACTGGTGCTGCTTTTGATGCCTCTGGCGGTTACCGGATTCATGATGGTGACGAATCCGGGGTACATCATGAGTCTTACAAAAAGCCCTATTGGCCGGGACATGATCTACGGGGCCATCGGCGGACAAGTACTTGGTTATTTCGTGATCAAGAAGATCACGAACATAAAGGTTTGATTATAAAGATTTGATCCATGGGACTTCTCATTGCACTGCTACTGTTTCTGGCCTTAACATCTGCCGTTTCGCTGTTCGGCTATCACCACTACGTCAGGCCCTCTAGGCTGCTGGACCAACTGACAACCAGCACGTCCGACGTCATACCCGTCCAGATCTTCGAACGTAAGCAAGCGCCGCAGCTTTCTCTATCCGGACTGCTGCTCTCAATCGGCGGCTTTTTGCCGATTTCGGCCCAGGATGCCGCGCTAGCGAAGGAAGATCTGATCTCAGCGGGGTTCCGTGGCAGCTCTGCCGTGGCCGTCTATTACGGAACGAAGATCTGCATGGGAATGGTCCTGCTCCTCGTTTTCTCCGCCTTCCGCAGTCACTTGAGTAACCCGGTTCTCCGTATGATTCTGCCGATTGGAAGCGCTGGGGCCGGATGGGTGTTGCCGGGATTTGTGCTCGCCAGAATTGTTAAAAGAAGAAGAGAAGATATCAGGCTGTCGCTCCCCGATGTTCTCGACCTGATGGTGGTCTGTAGCGAGGCCGGTTGCGGGCTCGACCAGGCGATCCTGAATGTCAGCCGCGATCTGAAGTACGTTCATCCTCCCATCAGCGAAGAATTGTCGTTGGTCAATATGGAGATCATGGCCGGCAAAAGCCGGGCTGACGCCCTGCGGAATCTGGCCCGCCGCACTGGTGAAGATGAGATGAAGAAACTCGTCGCCATCCTGATTCAGACCGATCGCTTTGGTACCGGTGTCGGGGAAGCCCTCAGAACGCAATCCGACTTTCTTCGCATCCGGCGAAGACAGGACGCCGAGGAACGGGCTGGTAAAGTCGGCGTTAAGCTGGTCTTTCCTATCTTCTTTTTCTGTCTGCCCTCGCTCTTAATTGTGACGGCCGGCCCGGGAATGCTCCAGGTTTTTACGAATTTGATTCCCATGATGAACAGCATGGGCCACTAAGTATCCCTCAAGAAAGTCTTCCGGCCGCCGATAAGTTTTATACGGAACGTTGCGAACAAGTCACTCGAAATCGCACTTCCTCAATGAAGCACTTGCCTTCGGAAAAAGGAGAAATACATGGATAGTACATTAGTTCAATCGGTTCTTTGGATCGCTGCGGGAGCGTTGCTCGTCCTCTATTTGAAGCGTCGCCGATCTCGCAAAGTCGTTTCCTAGGCGGAACTGCAATATGGCTGAAGCGGATGAACTTCAGCGTGAGTTGTTGAGCAGGCAGAACGGCGACGGCGGTTGGGGATATCAAAACGCCACTTCTTGGACGGAACCGACCGCACTCGCCCTACTCGCTCTGGAGGCCTCGGACGCTTCCGGAACCGCACATGAACGCGGCTGTAGATGGCTGCTGCGCCATCAACGGATAGACGGTGGTTGGCCGCCTAACCCTACCGTCGGAATTAGCACCTCCGTAACAAGCTTTGCTTCCCTGGCTCTTTCTACCGCGTTCCACAGCTCGGCTCCTTACCACGGCGCGCTGCACTGGATCGTAAGCCAGATAAAACCCGATCTTGGGCCCATCGGAAAATTGGAATTTTGGTTGGGCAGTCTTCCCGCTGTGGAGGCCACGGCGGGAGGGTCGCCTTGGTTTCCAGGAACCGCTGCATGGGTCGCACCCACCTGCATGGCGATTCTGGCTTTGTCGGCGGCGGTGCGGCTCGGGAACCGCCCGATCCTTCAAAAAGAGGTGGCCCGGGCTCAGCAATACCTCCTCTCGCGGCGATGTTTCGACGCGGGTTGGAATCACGGTGGCACTCAATTTCGAAGTGAACGCGCGGAATCGTATCCGGAAACGACCGGAATGGCGCTAGTAGCGCTACAAGGTTTTCCTTCGGCGGAACTCACCCGGAGTCTTGAAGCCGCTCAAAACATGCAGCAATCGCCGGGTTCATCAGAAGCTCAATCCTGGTTGCACCTCGCCTCGCTGAGGCATGGCCAGAAACCGGCAACTCCCGGTTTAGACTTGCCGTGGCGTACAACACGCGATCTCGCGCTCCGCTTGCTTGCGCTTACGGCGGCCAACCCCGCCAACAGACTACGTGTCATAGCGGCTTAAATCATGCAGGGAATTAATCGGCGCTATTTCTTTCTCGGCTCGCTTGCTTTCGGGCTAAGTTGCCGCCGCTCCGTCCAAATCCGGCAGAGTGCGCCGCCGCACCGGGTCTCCATCGCCCACGCGGCTTCCTACTCAACGGATCTGACGGGCATCATCCGAAACCTTTTGGTTGAACACTGCGTCGCCATCGCCGGGAAACGAATTGTCCTAAAGCCAAACCTCGTCGAATTCAACCCGCACGCTCCCATAAACACTCATCCGATATTCATAGCCGCCGTAGAGGAAGCCTTCCGTTCACTGGGCGCTAGCGACATTCGAATCGCGGAGGGTCCCGGCCACAGGCGCATGACTCTCGACCTCGCCGCGGCGGCCGGGCACTTTGCAGTCATCCCAAAATTTGAACGGCACTTCACGGATCTCAATCTGGACGATGTTGAGCGTGTCGTTCTGAACCGCCCATTTTCATCGTTGAAGGAACTGTACCTGCCAAAGACGGTTCTCGGATGCGATCTACTGGTTTCGCTGCCTAAGATGAAAACCCACCACTGGACTGGCGCGACTCTCTCGATGAAGAATCTTTTCGGGACGGTGCCGGGCGGTGTGTATGGCTGGCCCAAAAACATCCTTCACTGGTCAGGCATCAATGAGTGCATCGCGGATCTGCACTACGTCTTTCCCAACCAGTTCTCGATCGTAGACGGGATTGAAGGTATGGAAGGAAACGGGCCGATCCTCGGCACGAAGAAGAAATCCGGCGTTATCGTGGCCGGGCGCCATGCCCCAACCGTGGACGCAACCTGCTGCCAGATTATGCAAATCGACCCTGCAAAAATCGGCTACCTGCGCTTAATTGCCGAGCGCTCCGGTTGGTCGCCCGGCGCGGCTCATCAGATCGGCGAGACCATTGCGTCCGTCAGCACGCCCTTTCTCTTGATGCCCGATTTCAGCGGCCTTCGACTGCTCTGATAACCCCTAGAAAGTGAAAACCCGGCCAACTTGCTACCAAGCGGGCCGGGTCAATTTGATTACGTAAGTAAGGCCGATCCTAGATGAACATCTCTTCATCGGAGGTGGCGTGGTCCACCGTTGGGCGCCCATTCCGGCCAAGGTAGTGAAGCGTTGTCCTCAGCCCGGCAAGTACCCCATGCAACTCACGCACCGGGCGTAAGACTGTGCGCTGGACAATCGAAACCGTCTCCTGTGCACGCCCCATCGTGTCGTCGAGAACCATCTCCGCGCGTTCCATCTGTACCTTCGCCCGACTTGTGGCGTCATTCAGCAGTTCATCAATCTTGATCACCTGCTGTTTAGTCACGTCCAGGATGGCCGTGCTGGTCACGCCGATCTTGTTGACGTGAACTTCAACTTTCTCAACGGTACGGCGGCTGACACCGATGATCGCCTGGATTTCGGGCCAGACTTCCATAATTTGCGTTTGCATCTTACGCACCGTCAGAAAGAGCGCCAGGAGAGTCCCCAATTGCATGAGAAGTGCAACCGCTGCAACAGCGACGAAGATGGTAAGAAGGATCAAAAGCGTTTGCTGGTCCATGGACTTCCAGTATTACGTAAACTAGACAGGTTCCCCGGTCGTGCCCGTGGTCGCCCCAGCGGCAGTGCTCTTCACATCGCTTACCGCGTCGCGATAAGCCTGCTTACCCGCCTCAACCGCTGCATTCAGGTTTTCACGCTGCCGGACTACCGTGCTGCGCCCCTTTTCCACCAAGTCCGCCGCAGAGCCCTTGATATCGTCCGTGCGTTGCCGGATATATTCCTGACCTTCCTGGGCGCGCTGACGAACGTACTCACGGCCCTCCTCCGTCCGGCTCTTCAGGTACTCGGCGCTATCGCCGGCTTTGTCGGCGAGAATCTGACGGGTTTCCTCGCCCGCTCTCGGCGCCCACAGTACACCAGCCGCTACGCCGATTCCAAGTCCCAGCAGAAAATAGCCCAAACCGCTTTTTTCCTCCATACTAAATCTCCTTTTATGAATTTACTAAGGGCCAGGTCCTCGTGGCCGTTTCACCGCAGTCTACACCTCTGTAGAGCGTGCTACAGTAGCAAACGTTTCGTGACACGGGGTTTCGCAAATGGCCTTTCGCGCTAAAGCGAAGAAGCTGAACGCGGATCAGCTATGGGATTATGCGCTGAAGGCGCTCGGGCAGCGCGCCTACTCGGCGGGCGAAATCCGGCAAAAACTCATGGGACGCGCCGAGACTTCGGCGGATGTCACTCAAACCATGCTCAAATTGCGCGACTACGGCCTGACTGACGACAAGAAATTCTCCGAAGCGTTTGCCTCTTCCCGTCTCCAGAACCAGGGCTTAGGCAGTTTTCGCGTCCTCCGGCAGTTAAGGGCCAAGCGGGTTGCGGGACCGGTTGCCGCTAACGCCGTTTCCACCGCCTATGCCGGAACGTCCGAAGCGGCTCTCATTGAAAATTTTCTGAGCAGAAAATACCGGAACACAGATTTGAGAGAGTTTCTAAAGCAGCAAAAGAACGTTGCTAGCGTGTACCGCCGCCTTCGAACCGCCGGTTTCAGCAGCGGCAGTTCCCTCGACGCTCTGAAGCGCTACACCAAATCAGTTGAAGATTGGAGCGAGCCTCCCGAGGAGGATGCCGATCTAAGCTGACCTGCGCGACCTGTAAGCCGGTTTCTGTGCCTGCCGAAGCAGGCGGCAACCATTCCTCTAGGCCTCCCATTACTGAAAGGCTCCAGCGACCTACCCGGAAGTTGTAACGGAGCGGGCCGCTCCTCCTCCCCTATTTGGTCTTGCTTCACATGGGGTTTGCCCTGCCAGGCGCGATTACTCGTCCTGCGGTGCGCTCTTACCGCACCTTTTCACCCTTACTCACCGCCAAGGTTTCCCTCAACCGGCAAGCGGTACATTTTCTGTGGCACTTTCCGTGACATGCACTTTGAGCGCACACCCCCGGCCGTTAGCCGGCATGCTGCCCTGGGAAGACCGGACTTTCCTCTCGGCGCCGAAGCGCCCAGTAGTTGCCCAATCGCGCAGATCTTCCCAAGTATGGCACTTACACTGGTAGAAGCGGCAATACAGGTGAAAAAAGTCTTCGTTCAAAGTTTCGGGTGCCGCGCCTCGCAGGCCGACGGCTCCGCTATAGAAGCCTCACTGGAGGCGAGCGGGTTCGAGCGCGTCCAACATGCGTCCGCCGCCGATCTGGTCGTGGTTAACACCTGCACCGTAACCCATGGGGCCGATGTGGATGCCAGGCGCGTTGTCCGTGGTCTTCATCGTGACCATCCCAATGCGGAAATTCTGGTGACCGGCTGTTACGCCCAGCGCGCCCCGGAGGAACTCGCCCAAATCGAGGGCGTCCGCTGGGTCGTCGGAAACAGCCACAAGACGCGCATTGCCGAAATCATTGGCAACCAGTCGGAGGAATATCACGGCCGGATCTGGGTCGCCGACATCGCCGCTCAGCGAGAATTCCTTGCAAATCCCGTTGACGATGTCCGCGAAGACCGCACTCGCCCGAATCTTAAAATCCAGGATGGTTGCGGCAATCGCTGCTCTTTCTGCATCATCCCCTCCGTGCGGGGCAAGAGCCGGAGCGCAAGCCTCGAAAGCGTACTCGAGCAGATACGGCATTTGAGCGAGCGCTACCAGGAGGTCGTCCTAAGCGGGATCAACTTGGGCCGGTGGGGAAGAGATCTGCCGGATAAAACGCGTTTTGTTGATCTATTGAGGGAAATTCTACGCCAGACCCAAGTGACCCGGATTCGCATCAGTTCCGTCGAGCCGATGGATTGGAGCGAAGAACTGTTTGAGCTTATGGCCGCTGAGCCCCGCATCGCCAAACACGTCCACCTACCCTTACAGTCCGGGTCCGATACCGTGCTGAAGCGCATGTACCGCAAATACCGGACGCGCCATTACGCAACCCGGCTTGAAATCGCAACGCGATTAATGCCGGATGCAGCCATTGGGGCTGATGTGATGACCGGATTTCCCGGCGAAACCCCGGTCGAGTTCGAGCAGACCGTAAGTTTTATTAAGCGGGAGCCCTTCACCTACCTGCACGTGTTCACTTATTCGGAGCGCCCGGGCACCCCAGCTGCGGCACTGCCGGATCAGGTTCCAATGGACGTGCGCCGCGAGCGTACCCGTATCTTGCGCCACTTGTCAGAGCGACAAAATCTGGAATTCCGCCGCCGTATGATCGGCAAGACACTTTCCGCCGTCACGCTGGAGCAGCGAGGTATCGCGCTGACGAGTAATTTCCTGAAAGTGGAATTGGCAAAGCACCGCGAACCGAATCAATTTATCGAGTTGCTGATTGGAGCGGTCTCCGAAGTAGGACTGAAGGAACGGAGCTTACTCCCGATACTATGACTCAGTGGAACCGCCGCTTGTCATCGAACGGATGCCTCCAGCGTAGGCCCGGAAACCGGGCGTAGTCCCGATCCGCCGTGATCCATTCACTTCCTGATTCAATCGCGAGCGCCGCCAGATAAGCGTCGGGAACCAGATTCCCTCGCGCATTCGCTTTTCTGCACAGATCGGAAAATATCTCCCAGTGCCGGGGCCCGGGGCGGACATCGACACAGTTCGGAAGACCTCGGAGCGTGTCGGTGAAGCTGATCGCTTCGTCCAGGCTGGCTGGATCGCTGAACACTCGCGGATGAGTCACGATCCTGATAAAACCTGAAAGGGCAACGCTCGTCACCCCAAAAGCTTGCGGAGAATTGACCTGCTCTTCCAGCCAGTCCCGGTATTTCTCATGATCCACTGCGTCGGTCCGAAACGCATAGACGAATATATTGACGTCGGCTAGGATCACTACCGCTCTTCCATCACGTCCAGGAGTGCGGCTGAATTATCAAGATCGACGCCCGGGCGCAATCCACTCCCGCGGTGAACGGGAAGTTTTATTCTGACCTGCTGTGTTCCTGGAGTTTTTTTTCGTAGGACAGTTTCGCGAAGAGCATCTTCAATCACCGCAGTAAGTGATCGGCCGCTTTCGACCGCCAACTTCTTCGCATCCGAAAGAAGCTGATCATTTAATCGAACTGTCGTCCTCATACATCAAAGCATATCACACCAGACATAAATATGTCATCGTTTGTATCCAAACCGCTGCAGCAGTTCGATACGTGCCTTTGCCTGGGTCTCATCCTCCAGGCCTTGGGGAGAATTTCCATCCACCACTCCGAGAATCCCGCGGCCCTGCTCCGTCTCGGCGACAATGACTTCAACCGGATTCGCCGTAGCGCAGTAGATATTCGCGACTTCAGGAACCGCCTGGATACGCCCGAGCACATTAATCGGAAACCCGTTCCGCATCGCCACCACAAAGACATGCCCGGCCCCTACCGCCGTTGCATTTTGAATTGCGTTTTGTTTCAGTTCCTCGTCGTTTCCATCGAAACGCGTAAGGCAGTCGCCCGAGGCTTCATTGAATGCAACTCCAAACTTGATATGCGGCGAGGTATTCACAATCGCTTCGTAAATATCTTCGACCGTCTTGATGAAGTGACTCTGCCCCACAATGATATTGCCGTTTTCCGGGATTGCCAGCCGAACCGCCTTGAGTTCCATGTGAATCACTATATCGATTGACACCGCTCCCCGCCGCCTATAATCACGAGTAGTGCCAAAGCATTCTACCGATGCCGTGAAGCACTTCAGTGAGGCCGGGCTGCTTGAACACGTCCGCGATCTCCCCCACGGCCGCGCTACTTACAAGCAACTCGTCAAAGAACTTCGCCTGACCGGTGAGGATCGGAGTGAACTTGAGAGCGCCCTCGACCGCCTCTGTGATCGCGGCAGCTTAGTCGAGCTTCGTTCGGGCCACTTCGTCGCCGTCGGCGTCAGTTCAGAGTACGTCGCCGGACGACTTTCTATTCATCGCGACGGTTTTGGATTCTTAATCCCCGAGCGGGGCACACCCGGCGTGCAGGGCGACATCTTTCTGCCGCCGCCCGAAGCGGCCAAAGGAATGAACGGCGACCGCGCTCTCATTCATATCACGCGCGTCGCGCGGGAGGGCAGGGCAGAGGGCGAGATCATTCGTATTCTCCGCCGAGCCCACGTTACCGTCGTCGGCGAGTTCCGGATTCGCAGACGGGGCAATTTCGTCGTCCCGGCCGACGACCGCATCCAGCAATGGATCGAAATTCCCGAAGGAATGGAGATTCCGCCCATCCGCGCCTCCATCGACCGTGTGGGCGCCGAACCCAAACAGATCGGTTCCGTCGAAGATCTCAACGGCATGATCGTCAACGTGGAGATACTGGAATTTCCAGAGGACGGCGATGCAGCCGTCGGCCGTGTCGTCGAAGTGCTTGGGTTTCCCGACGACTTCGGCGTCGATGTCGAAATCATTATCCGCAAGCATCACCTGCCGCACGAATTTCCGCCTGAGGTCATTGAAGAGGCCCGCAGTATCTCTAGCCAGATCGAAGAAACCGAAATGGCTCGCCGCCGCGATTTCCGAACTCTCGACATCGTCACGATAGACGGCGAGACGGCGCGCGACTTCGACGATGCCGTCTGGGTGGAACGCCTTGCCAACGGGCACTTCGCTCTTCAGGTACACATCGCGGATGTGAGCCATTATGTCAAGCCGGGAACGGCGATTGACAAGGAAGCACTGATGCGCGGGACCAGCGTCTATTTCCCCGACCGGGCCGTCCCCATGCTGCCCATCGAGCTATCGACGGACATTTGCTCTCTTCGCCCGCACGAAGATCGCCTGGTGCTTTCGGCACTCCTGGAAATTGACCGGCAAGGGGACGTCGTTTCCCAGGAGTTCACTCGAGGCGTCATTCGTAGCGCCGAGCGCATGACGTACACCAACGTCTTTCGAATCCTCGAAGGCGATCCCGCTATGCGCGAACGCTATCACAAGCTTCTCGAACGCTTCGAACTGATGCGCGAACTGGCTCTGATTCTCAACCGCAAGCGCGCCAAACGCGGCTCGATCGATTTCGACATGCCGGAAACAAATATCGAAATCGATCCGTCGGGCCACATGGTTGGCGTCACGCGCGCGGAGCGTAATATCGCGCACCGAATCATCGAAGAGTTCATGCTGGCTGCCAACGAAGCTGTCGCGGGCCACTTGGAACAGGCGGAAATACCCAGCCTCTATCGCATTCACGAGAAACCGGAAGGAAAACGGGTGGCCGATTTTGAGGAGATTGCCGCCCATTTCGGCTACTCGCTCGGCGTCGGCGCAATTCCTGTGAAGAAATATCCGGTCGTGCAGAAGGGGCGTGACGGGCGCAAGACTCGCCGCGAGATCGTGCTGACGCAAGAAGTTGATATCTCGTCGCGGAATTACCAGCGGCTGATCGCGAAAATAGCCGGCAAACCCGAGGAGCGCATCCTCAGTTATCTCATGTTGCGCTCCCTCAAGCAGGCCCGCTACAGCAACGTCAACGAAGGGCATTTCGCATTGGCGGCCCAGTCTTACACGCATTTCACTTCTCCCATACGCCGCTATCCGGATTTGGTGGTGCACAGGGTACTCGCCAATTACCTCGATCGCGAAGACGCGTTATTGGAAGATGCGCTTTTGCACGAACTCGGCAACGACACGTCCTTTACCGAACGTAGGGCCGGGGAAGCCGAACGCGAACTTCTCGAATGGAAAAAGGTCAAGTTCATGCAGGACCGTGTCGGAGACGAGTTCGACGCGCTTATCATTAGCACCGCTAAGTTCGGTTTCTTTGTCGAACTGACCGAGTTGTTTGTGGAAGGCCTGGTCCCGATAGAGACATTGCCGGGCGACCACTTTCAATATCACGAGAACGGACGTAAAGTCATCGGAGAGCGCAGCCGGAAAATGTACTCGATCGGCGATCAAGTGCGGGTTCGCCTGGACCGCGCCGATGTGATCGAACGAAAATTGAATTTCGCCGTCGTCTCGGAGGAAGGCCGCGGTAAACGGAAAAAGCGCTAGCAGAAAAACCGGGACTGACTTTGCCTGTCCCAGTGTTTTTTAATCCAGGACGCGGACAAATTCGGCGACTATCTGGTACTTTTCGGAATCCTCATCCAGATCCCAGGAGGGATAAGCGGGATTCAAGCTCTCCAGGCGAATGCGCGTTTGGGCAAATCCGTCCTCGTCTTGAGTTTTCTCGCTCTTGTACCGCTTCACCGTGTACTGGTTATCGTCCGCGAGTTCCGAGTTTCGAACCAGAACCAGCCGTCCGTTACGGGAACCGACGACATTGCGCCGGAAAACACAGAAACTTCCGTCCGGAATGCGCGGCTCCATCGAGTGTCCTTGAATGTGGGCGACAAACATGCCTTCGTCTAAACGCAGATCGGGAGGCGTTTCGATCCAATCGTCGGTCTGAATATCTTCCGGATTGGTTAAAAAAGGTCCCGCCGCCACCGCGAGGGAATAGCGCGGCAGATGTGTCCGGAACCGCAAAACCCCGGCAGGTACGTGCTGGCGGTAAAGCTCACCCAGTGTACGGTCGAAATCGCGCACCGTAACGGCTTCCCGATCCGTGATCCGGACCGACTGCGAAGCCGCTGCTTCCAAGTACTCTAGTACCGCCGCCCCACCCCGCTGACGTGACTCCACCGAGAGATCGTCCTCCAAAGCCGAGAGTACTTCCGCGTCCTCGTCACTCGCGACGGACTCCCAGTCGCGCCTCAGCCTGAGATACAGTGTGTCGCTGGCTGGATCGAGCAGCAGAACCCCGATCGTCTGAACGCCTCGCCCGGGCAGATCGCACATCAGCAGAGAATACTGCGCCGGTTTCTCAGCATAGCTGCTGAAACTGACCACGCGTGCTGACATCGGAGCTGGCATTCCCAGTCAACAGCTTACCTTCTTTTCCCCGCTTTGTAACGTCCCGCCCTCGCGCTTGCTATGGCGTAGCCGCGTAGTACCCCTTTCGAGCCCGCACCCGGACGCCGCCGAGATCCACCACAACTTTCACGTTTCGGAAAGCCTTGTCGGTCGTCACATCTGAAACATACCGGATGATGTACTGCGTCGTCACTTCTCCGACAATATCGGCGACCGCCCGGTACATCTTGCTATCGACCACGTTTCTGTAAGCGCCTGTTCCGACCGTAAGCTCATAATTGCCGTCGTCGGAAGGTTTCGAAAGATACCCGTCCGTATCTTTATAGACGTCGCCCAGTGGATACACTACGCGCCCGCCGGTCTCCTGCGCCAGCCGCACCAGATTATCGTCGCTCGGATTCGTAAACCCGAACGCCTGCGTGCTGATGCAATAGACCGTCACCAGATTCCGCTGCGCCAACTCAATCACCTGTGCAAGCGAATGCTTGCTCGCATTATCGTGCCCGTCTCCGATGATCACGATCACCCGCCGCGGTTCGATCGGCTCTCCTTTAACCAGTTTGCGGCTGGTGCAGGCGAGGTAAATGGCGTCGAACAGGGCGCTTCCACCGCCCGGTTGAAGCTTCCGCAACTTGGCTACCAGCGGTTCGGGATCGTTTGTCGTATCAACCGCAACTTCGGCTGTCTGGCCGTACGTAATCAGATAACCGGAGTGACTCTCGTCGCCCGTCAACAGGTTCTGAATCAATTCCTCGCCGGCCGCTTGATAGTTCTTCCAGTGAACACGGCTGGCCGCGCTCAAATCCATCAGAAAGCCGATTACGACCGGCTGGCTCCGCTCACGAGTAAAGAAACGAATACTCTGCGGTTTGTTCTCTTCAAGAACCTGGAAATCCTTCTGTTGCAGATCGGAAACAAAACGCCCCTTGTCGTCCGTTACTGTCACAGGCACGATAACTTCGTTCACCTGAACTCGAATCGGGCTTCTCTGCTCTTTCGCTTCAGCGGGCACATCCTTTTTGGCTGCCTCGGTGACCGGAATAGCCACCGAGCCCTCACTGGTCCCGGCTGCCTTGGGCGAATTCGAGGGGGCGGGTTTGGCGGAGTTCTGCTGTGCGGACAGGCTTTGAAGTTGCAGCATGGCTGCAAAAAGCCCGGCCGCAATGACGGTCGGCTTACGGAACTGCATTTTTTTATTGAGATGGCCTGTTTGGATTATATCGGCCGGAAACAAAAATCCTAAGATTTTCCTGAGAGTTCCCTCCCACAACCGCGACTTCCCGAATATGAATCCCGGTTTGATGCTCTTAGCAAACTCCTCTTTCCCCGTAAGCCTCTACGATTTTCACTTGGACGGAATCTCCGCCCGAGAGCTTGCCACAGCCTACTCTTTACCCCTTGCCTGGGTCGAAGAACGTCTGGAAGCCGTCCGGCTTTGCGTGAAATACCAGGTCGCCATTTCGGTCTCGGCGAAACCGTTCAGCGCGCCACAAACTTTGCCCGGTCCCTCTGCACCAAGCGCCGCCAACTACGCCCACGCCAGGTAGTTCAGTGAGCTGTTCAGTTAGCTCAACGCTATCCGCTTTGTCGAGAGCAATCAAGATCTTCTCCAGCCGCCAGCCTTCGCCTTTGTTTCAATCGGCAGCGGCCCCCGCAATCTCCACAACGGTACGGCCACAGTCCAAACCACGAAAGAAGCTTGTCGCTCCATCTTCTTCGGGGTACTCTACGGATTTGAGCGCTGTCACAATAGGGGCAATTCATTCAAGAAGCTAATCGGCGTTCCTCCGCCCGGACTTTAGAGAACTTTCGGCAAAATCTCCCTCGCTCACGATTTTCATCTAAAATAGTTCTATGGCGATCCCCGCCAACACACGTCCATCCCTCTTCGGCTCCGATTAATCCGCGCTTTCCGGCGGCCCGCCTCCACTCTTATTTATTGCAATCCAGTCCTGGCAACCCGAAAGCTTGAGGTGTTTCTATGAGCACGCAGTCCGCTGCTCTTCCGCTCCTTCCCAAATTGGTGACCGCTCTGCCTGGTCCAAAGGCAACCGCAATCATCCAAAGGGACCAAGCCGTCCTCTCACCCTCCTACACGCGCTGCTACCCGCTTGTCATGAAGCGTGGTGAAGGCGCCATCGTCGAGGATGTTGACGGTAACCACTTCCTTGA
>JALYVD010000187.1 GCA_030853405.1 Acidobacteriota bacterium
GACATTCTGGACGGGTTCGATAAAGCGGGAATCGGCATAGCATCCGGAACGTATGAAGTGGTTGGAATGCCGCCCATCAAGGTACAAATCGTTTCCGCGGATGGACCGCGCTAACGTCGCTTTGCCAATGGATTTGCAGGGGCTGGGCCCGAGCGCTCGATTGGATAGGGCGCGCTCATTAACCCTTCCCAGACGATTCGATTAAATTCCCCGGCATCGACGCGATCCTCTTCGCTGAAATCGAAGCCGCGGGTTTTCATAGCCCAGTACTGCGCGCCGTGCGCTATTTTCACTGGTGTAGCGTTAGCGGCGGATTTGCGTGCGGTCTCGGAAAGCGGTAAGTCCGTCTTAGCAAGCACGGAAGACAGCTGCGCTTCGAAAGTCCACTTGTCCTGATGCAAATCGAATACGTCGGCCATCGGCGCCGTGGTCGCCGTGTTCAGGTTCAGGTGATCGAGACCCAGCACATCTTCTATCGTGCGAATCACGCTAACCGTCGTATAGTAGTTCGACACCACCTTCCCCTGTTTCACATAAGGACCCACGACGTAGGCAGTCGATCTATGCGCGTCCACGTGATCCGGGCCGTCCTGTGCATCGTCTTCAACGATAAAGACGAGAGTATCGGTCTTATACGCGCTATGTGCGAGCCGGTCGAGAAGACGCCCCACTGCATAATCGTTATCGGCCTGCTGCGTTTCCGGCGTATTGACTTTCGAAATCGCCTCCGCAAATTCGCCCATGTGGTCTTCCTGCAACTGGACGATCTCGAAAGCCGGCAGATTGTCGTGTACGGTGTACTGGTCGAACTCGCGCTCCCACTCCGCCTCCCGGTAGAAGTCGGGATAGCCTGGATCGAACCCTCGAAAGTAGGGATCGCCAAACTTGTATGACTCAGGATTAGCCGGCCGCGACATGACGATGTTCGCCTTGAACGGATATGGCTCACGGGGCGCGTTGAGCGTGGTATCGCTCATACAGCCATATTCACGGAAGCTAAGGCCGGCGCGCAGCACGGCATCCCATATGTAGCCTTTCTCGCGTGGCGTGCCTTTCGGTCCATCCGGCGCGGCCACATTGCTTGCACCTGGAAGTAAATCGGGATCGTCGGGAGTCTTAGGATTGGCTGCTTTTCGCTCCGAGGCCGTTGCGAGTCCAACATTGATATCGCGGTTGAGTCCTTCGTATTCATAGTTGGTTCCCCGTCCCGCATAGTTCAAGACTACGGCTTTTTCTCCGAAATCCGATTCCCGCCCGGATGTGCTCCAGGGCCAGCCGTCGCCGCTTACTTCGCCCGAGTTATAGAAGTTATCAAGATCGACGAATTGACGGGCAATCTGGTGAAAATTAGGAGTGATACTCTCGCCAAATTCCGTAAGGGAAGGATCGCCATTTCCCCGCCCGAGGTCGCCTAGAATCTGGTCGTAAGTGCGGTTTTCCTTGATGATATAAATGACGTGCTTGATGCGGCGCTTTAGCTCTTTCATCACATCCCGGTCCGACGCGCTCGGACTTATCGTAAAGCCGTTATTGGCGGCAACGGTCTGAGTGAGCCGGTCCAGCGCCGGCCCGGTTGGGACGGGGATCGAAAGAAGGCCTGCCTTCTCCAGTTGAAGGACGTATTCGTTGCGGGAATTGGCTACTACCGCAGGCCCCGGTCTGGCCGTCGCGTCTGATTTAATGCGCGTGTGGAGATTGGGATTTGGTCCTGCAACCGTTTTGCTATTTACAACGTAAAGCATCAGGCCGTCGCCGCTCACACTGAGTGCACAAGGAAACCATCCGGTAGGGATGAGACCTAGAATGCTCGACCGTTTGCCATTTTCGCCGAGCTGAATTACCGCCACGGAATTCGATCCACCGTTGGTTACATAAAGGGTATGTTCGTCATTCGACAGCGCGAGAGAATTGGGCGCGCTGCCGGTATATTTCGCATTCTCTTTCAACAGCTCTTCGGGTCCTGTTGTCCAAATGGTCTCGATGGGTGTGTTTGTGGCCGTATCGATCACAGTTACGTTGTCGCTATTATCGGCGGTAACAAAGAGACGCGATCCTTCTCTGTTCAGGAGCATCTTATTTGGGTTACCGTCGATCTTGATCCGCGACCGTACCCTGGGTTGAGGCGTCAGCGCAATTTCTACGATTTCGCGGTCACGCAAGCTTGAAACGTACGCGGTCGTGTCACCCCTGACGGCAATCCAAAAGGGATACTCGCCGCCAGGGATGCCAGCCGACTGTGGATCGATTTTGCCGGGGCGCAAATCAAGCTCAAGCGAAACTCGCCGGGAGCGCAGGTCGATAAATGAAATGGAATCGTTGTAAACGTTGGCAACTAATACGGTCCGTCCATCACGTGTTACCGCAAGGCCTCCAGCGGCGAGCGGTTCCTTTCCGGGGACAAGACCAAGGCCGGAAGAGTGGCCCAGTTGGATGGGGCGGCCGTCTTCTTCCCACAAGCCGCGATCACTCTTTGAATACGTGTGAAGGTTGTCGTCTTTACCGCCAGAGACAAAGAAATGGCTGCCATCGGGCGAGAACGCAATACCAGCAAACGTGTCGGGTACCTGAAGAACCTGCTTCTTTTCCGGCGTGTGAGTGGAAATGTCATACACAAAGACGTACTCATTAGACGCATCGGGGATCGGCTTACCATTATCCCCGTTCACCCGGTTGAATCCGCTCGTCAGGACGAGGAGCGTGTTGTTATCGGGACTGACTACAGTGCTGATAGCCTGGCCGGCGACGTAGCCGGGAAAGGCCGCGAGTCCGGGGTTCAGAGATTCGAGTGTTGCGCCCGGAGTTGCGAGCGGAGTAATGCGCTTTCCCGTCGGGAGCGTCCTTTCATCGTCTCGATCATGCGGTGTTTCAGCCGGAATCGGGCGGGACGATGCTAACAACAGGAGAGCCGCAAAACTCACGTGCACGGCCCGGCGGATTACGATCTTCATTCTTAAAATTCGATTCTGACTCCGGCGTGGCCATTGCGATTGCCGCCGAACTCAAGGTTCTTACTTAACGGGCTGATAATCCCAGAACGTATCGTCTTCAAATGAGTTGTGGTTGAAGAACCCGAGCACCTTCGCGTTCGCTTTTTCCACGAAGTGCGATGGGAACCAGATACTGCCATCGCCGACCGGCGCCTTTTCCAACTCGAATCTGGTGCCCGGTTCGACACGCGCCAGAAAACCCGCGATTGACACGGGGCGAATCACTTGAGCGGTTACCTTCACCCATTGAAAGCTCTTCTCATCGATCCAGAGCTCGCCTTGCATACCGGGCAGCACTTCGCTGTCCATATTCGGTGGCTTGTATCCGGCTTTAGGAGTCGCCTTTAAGACGTAAACCGTGTAGCCGCGCACCTTGTGTTGACCGACAAGCGTGAAGTTGAAAGCCTCCGTGAGCTGCTGCATCATGGTGTTATCGCGGGTACGTCCCCGCTCATATTTTTGAATGCGCTTTTGGCGGTCGCCGCTCGATTCGGAGTGCCGCTGCTGCCGTGCCTGTTGCTCTTTCTGCTTCTCGGCGGCTTCTTGAGAGGCGGGCAACGGCTTGCCGTTCACACCGATCAAGCGCTGGTACGGCGTTCCTTCAATCATCGTAATCTGATACGTCTTGGACCCGCCTCCCGGCGTGCGGTCACGCTCTTTGTTGTTGTAGCTGTCAACCGCTTTGAAGTCGCGCTGATTTGCTTCGACGGACCGCCGGATAATCTCTTTCACATCGGGCTGTGCGCAAGGCGCAAGGATGGAAAACAACGCACATAAGAGCGTGAGTGTCGGCAGCCGCATTTATTCTTTCTGATCCTTTGTTAAGAAATAGTGAACTGCGGGTGTAACAACCAAGGACAATACCATAGACGCCATAATGCCTCCGATTACGGCGATAGCAAGGGGCTGAAGCATTTGCGATCCCGCGCCGAGGGCGAGTGACAGAGGAATCATTCCGGCGATAGCGGCTAGAGCGGTCATCAGAATCGGACGCAGGCGGCGTTCCCCGGCCTGGATCATCGCCTCGCGGGCGCTCGATCCTTCGGCGCGATAGCGTTGATCCGCATCAAGCAGAAGAATGCCGTTTTTCGCGACGATACCCACCACCATGATGAGTCCCATGAAGGACGACAGGTTGAAGGTGGTGCCGGTTATAAAGAGCGCGAGAAACACTCCCGATGTCGAAAGAATAGCCGACGACAGGATCGCGATGGGAGCCGCGAAGCCGCCAAACTCAATCAGCAGCACGATGAACACGAGTACGATCGCCGCTCCTAAGACAAAGACCAGATCGTGAAAGGACTGTTGCTGCGTTGCATAAAGCCCGCTATATTCAACTCGAATGGCGGAAGGAACATGAAGAGCGGCCACTTTTTTCTGGACTGCCTGAATGCCCGTTCCTAGACTCATGCCTTCCAGACGCGCCGTCACCGAGACATAGCGTTGAAGATTTTCGCGAAGCACCTCAAGTTGCCCGGGATCGTTCGAGATCGTCGAAACGGAGCCCAAGGTGGCGACATGCCCGGTTCCGCTGAGGAGAATCGTGTTGCGGATGGAATCGAGCGAAGCACGGGTATTCTCAGGGAACCGCACGCGCAGCGTGTAGCTGCGGCCGTTAGTAACAACCGGTATATTAGAGGGCTCGCCGTCCATAATCGCGCTGGCATCCAGTTCGAGTTCCTGGGGAGTGAATCCGGCGCGTGCAGCCGCGGACTGATTTACGGTGAAGGTTGTCGCCGGTCCACTTATCGTGTTATCGATCCCGTTCTTTATATCCTTCACGGCGCTGATCGACTTGATGGCGTCGGCAATCTTAGGAGCCCAGGTTTGCAGCAGCACCATGTTTTGCGAGAACAGCTTTATGTCAATCGGGTCCGGAGAACTGGTCAAGTCACCGATCTCGTCTTGCAATAGCTGAATGAAATCCGTCTCAAGCTGGGGATAGGCCTCGCCCACCTTCTCGCGAACGTCGGCGATCACCTGTTCTCCGGTGCGGCTGCGCTTGGCTTTCAGCTTCACCGAGATGTCGCCTGTGTTGGGTTCGGTTACGGCCGCGAGTCCGAGTTGCAAACCTGTGCGCCGGGCGGTGGTTTCCACTTCGGGAATGGAGTGCAGAATCTTTTCGACGCCGATAAGAACGCGACTCGTGTCATCGAGCGAAGAGCCCGCCGGCATCAGGTAGTCGAAAACAAATCCGCCCTCGTCTATGGAAGGAAGAAGATCGCTGCCCAGCGAACTATAGCAAAAGAAAGAAACGACGACAAGGCACAGCGCGATGAGTGCGAGGAAGAAGGGGTGCGCCAGCGCTGCCGTGATGGTACGGGCGTAGAATTTTGTGACCCTTCCCATGAACCCTGTGGTCGCAACTTCCGAGTGGGCTTCCTTCTTTTTAGAGTGCGACCGCACCAGCAGATAACTGAGCGCTGGCGTCCAACTAAGCGCAAGAAGGAGAGAGGAGAACAGAGCAACGCCGACTGTGACAGCGAGCGCGCGAAAAAAGGTGCCAGTCACGCCGGTAATCGAGATGAGCGGAAGGAAGACAACAATCGGGGTGATGGTCGATCCGAGAAGAGGCGAGCGGATTTCGGTAAGCGCGCTGCGGATCGCCTCCGAACGGCTTTGTCCCGCGTCGCGGTGCATCACGATGTTCTCGACGACGACAATTGCGTCATCAATGACAAGTCCGACTGCCGCCGCAAGACCGCCCAACGTCATCAAATTGAAGCTTTCGCCGAGGGCGCGTAGAGCAATGAGCGTAAGCGCAATGGTTGCCGGAATGACGAGACCTGCGACGATTGAAGTTCCCCAATCACGCAGGAACAGCACAAGAATGATCGCCGCCAGCACGAGGCCGATGAGGATGGCATCACGTACGCTCGTGATCGAATCGTTGACCAGCACGGACTGGTCGTAAAAGGAATCAATAGTAACGCCGGAAGGAAGCGATGGCCGCAACTGGTCGATTTCTTTATGAACTTCGTCGGCTACCGTTACGGTATTGCTGTCCGGCTGGCGATAGACGTTCAGAAGAACAGCCGGCTTTCCGTTGGCTGTGACCATAGTGAAGACAGGTTTAACGGAAGGGGTCACGGTTGCGACGTCGTGAACCTGGACGGGGGTCCCCGATGGAGTGATCTTGGCCACCATGTTGCCGATCTCGACCGGTGTCCTCGCTTGTCCGCTGACCAGTGCCAGCACCAGTTGATGGTTACGCTGAATGTAACCCGGCGAATCGATCAGGTTGCTCTTTGAGAACGCATCGAGCAGATTCGGAATTGTGAGTTGAGTTTCAACAAGTTTCTGCGGATCGGGTTGAACCTGGAATTCAGGTTCCTGGCCACCCTGAACCAAGATCGTCGAAACGCCCAGCAGCCGGTTAAGCTGCGGCTTCATGCTATACGTCGCGAGTTCCCAAAGCCTTGTTTGAGGCACTGTGGATGAAGTTAGGCTGTAGCCCATGATCGGGAAGGCGGCGAAAGTCATCCGGTTAACGGCGACGGTTGCGGTCGGGGGAAGCGTTGCCTGCGCTCGCGCCACCGCCGCATTCACGTACTGCAACGTCTGGAACATATCAACGCTCCAGGTAAAGAAAAGATCCACCTCAGCCGAGCCGCGGCTTGTCACCGAATTCACGTGGTCAAGGCCAGGAACGGAATTAACAGCTTCTTCGATCGGGCGCGTGATCGTGACCTGCATCTGATCGATCGGCATTACCCCGTTGTCAATGCCCACTATGATGCGGGGGAAATTTGTCGCGGGAAAGACTGCGATCGGGATGCTCATCGCCAGGTAAACGCCGAACGCGGCGAGCGCGAGAATGATGAAGATGATGGCTTTGAGGTAACGCGCCGTCCAGTGCTCGGGTTCCTGCGAAGCGGCGGCACTGGGCTCGGCCGGAGTAACGGCGCTCATCCCTTTTCGCCGCCCTTTTCGCCACCCGCCGTGCCCGGTTTTGAAACCGCGACTTTCGCTTTATCGTCCAGACCGAGGCCGCCCTCAATGATCACTTGATCGCCGGGCTTGACCCCGCTGAGAATCTGGACCTCGTCACCGTTGCGCACCCCGGTCTTCACATCACTTGCATGCGCCAGCCCGTCGGAGCCTGCGATCATCACTTTGTCGCCGCCGTCCTCGGAGGACAATAACGCGCTCGCCGGAACGATAACCGCATCGGCGATCTCGCCGACATCGATGGACAATTGAGCGGTGACGCCGGGCTTCAGAATTTCTCCCTTGTTCACTGCCTCCACCCAGATCTGGACTGTTGTGGTGTTTGGATCAACCGCCGGACTGACCACCGTAACTTTACCCGTCAACTCACCTCCGGGGCCGGTGATCGTGGCCGGCCTCCCGACGCGAATTGAGGCAGCTTCATGGACCGGAACATTCGCGCGGCCGATGATGCGAGAAATATCCACCACTGAAAACAGCGCCGAACCCGCGCTTGCCATCTCGCCGATGTTCACCGGCCGATCGGAAATTACACCGGAGAACGGACTGCGAACCTCTGCATACGACACCTGTGCTTCCGAATTCTGATAGTGGGCCTTGGCGGCATTCATCTGCGCTTGCGCGCTCTTAAGCTGTGCGGTCCGGCCAACCGACTGCAAGGACTTTAAGTGCTGCTGCGCTGTTTCGAAGATGCTTTGCGCCTGCACCAGCGCTACTTTCGCATCGTCCACCAGTTTCTGTGCCAGGGCGCCTTCGTGGAAAAGCGCGACGCGGTTGTCAAAGAGCTTGCGTGCCGCATCAACGGCTGCACGGGCCGATGCTGCGTCGGTCTCGGCTTTAGTGAGGTCGTCGGGCATGATCGCGGAGCGGGTGTTCTCAAATCCCGCTTGCGCCTGCTCATAGAGTTGCTTGCTCTCCTGAGCACTGGCGACGAGATCGCGATCTTCGAGCACGGCGAGAAGCTGCCCCTGATGCACGTGGTCGCCTCGCTGGACAAGAAAACGCTGCACGGGCGCGGTGATCTTAGGCGTAATGGTTGCTTGCCGGACGGGATACAGAACGGCTTCAGCCTCGACGATCTGCTGGATGGAGCCGCTCTTGGCCGCCGCGACCTGCACCGGAGTGGCCGGAGCTTCCTCAGCACTGCCGGCATCTTTCGATTTGCTCGAACAGCCCCAGAGCATAGCAATGCAAGCGAGCGTGAGTGAAACCCGTATCTTCGGCATTCGGTTTAAAAAGTTCCAGTAAGGGATTGTAGATTCGCGAGAGCCACACGAGACCGCAGCAACCCGTCCTCATAAGCGCCGCGCGAGAGACTAGCGGTCGATTGGGCGTCAACAACCTCCAGCGCCGTCGCTTCGCCCGCCTGGTAGCGGAGCAGGGCGAGACGCAGACTCTCGGCTGAAAGTTCGGATGAAGTTCGTAGCGAATCGACCTGTGACAAAGCGGTTGCAGCTTCCTGGTAAGAAGATGCTATCGTGCTCTGTAATTGTTTCTGAGCTACCGCTAAGTCCAATTCCGCCTGCCGCTCTCTCAAGGCCGCCTGCTTCACTTTGCTGTGTGTGGCGCCCCAGTTCCACACGGGAATGTTGAGGGTCGCCGCGGCGGAGTACCCGAGATTTTGGCGGTGAGGAACTTCAAAATGGGGTAGCGTGCTGCGGCCCGTGTCCAAAACCGGATTGTCGGCTCGCGCGGCAAACTGATTGGCATCGATCCCGTACCAGAAATCGAGGCCCAATGAAGGCAGATAGGCGTAACGCGCCACGCTGACGCCGGAACGCGCCTGGCTCACAGTAGCTTGTGCCGCGCGCAAATCGGGACTGCCACCTGTCGCTTGCGCAGTTACTTCGGGAAGCGGCGGTAGCACGGCTGGCTTAGAGAGGTCGTCAACGATCGAATAGTTCAAATCGAGAGTGGGGAAGATCAGCACCGAGAGAGCGATCTTCGCCTTCTGGACTCCGAGTAGCGCATCCTGAACGTCGCGCTGACGCTGTTGCACCTGCAGTTGCGCTTTGATGACATCGGCGTGAGCTACTTCCCCGCCCCGCTCCTGCTTTTGAGTGATATCTAAAAACGTTTGGGCTTCGCTAAGGCTCTTTTGTGCATTCGCTACCTTTCTCCCGGCAGACGCAATGCTGTAGTAATCCTGCACGACCGTGACATTCAATCCACGCAGTGCGACATCCAACTTAGCTTTTGCAACAGCTTCGGCGGCTGCCGCTACACGGATTTCACCGCGCCTTACAAGCGAGAACAACTCTTCGTGAACGACAGCCTGCTCGTTGTAGATGTGCACCCCATCGTTGGCGACAAAGACACCCGAAGGCGTCCCGTTGCCTTCCGTATAGAGGAACTGATTAAGTGCGCTAAGGGAGGGAAGCGCAGCCGCTCTCGCCTGAACCTTGTCTTCTCGCGCAAGGGCCGCGGCAATGTTGGCAGACTCAATTTGAGCGCCGTATTTGTGGGCTCGGGCGATTGCGTCCTGTAAGGTGATCTCCGGCGGAGGCGCGGCTTGTTGGGCTACGGCGGAAAAGGTCGCAAGCGCAAGACAAACCAACTGAACCGCGCGCGTGAGCAAGCGGCTTGCTAAAGGGATTCGCTGAATGTCGCTTCGGAGCCCGGCGAATCCCCGCATGCGCTCTAGCGGACCGCCAATTCTTCCTTCTGGCCGGCGCCGAGTTCGGATAAACGCTTGGCGAGAAGTTTTTCAAGATTGCCCAGCGCGTCGCTGAACCCTTTGATCCCTTCGGTCAACTTATCCGACGCCATCTTGTCGGCTTTGTGCATCTCTTCAAATTTCGCTTCGTCGATGGCGATTTTTTCGATCGTCATCTGCTTTGCCTTCTCCGGATCGAGCTTGCGAGGCAAGTCCGCCTGAGTAGAATCGAGTTCGGCAATCAGGTTAGGCGAAATCGTCAGCAGATCGCATCCAGCAAGCTCTTTGATTTCGCCGATGTTACGGAAGCTAGCTCCCATGACCACAGTTTTATATCCGAACTTCTTGAAATAGTTGTAAATCGTCGTTACCGACTCAACGCCCGGATCCTCCGCCCCTACGTAGTCGCGTCCCTTTTCTTTCTTGTACCAATCGAGAATTCGGCCGACGAACGGAGAAACCAGCGTAACGCCCGCCTCGGCGCAGGCAATTGCCTGATGAATCCCGAATAGCAGTGTCAGGTTGCAGTGGATGCCTTCTTTCTCAAGCGCCTCCGCCGCCTTGATGCCGTTCCATGTGGAGGCGATCTTGATCAGAACGCGCTCTTTCGAGATGCCGGCTTTTTCGTACTGCTCGATGATAGAGCGGGCCTTGGCCATAGTCGCTTCCTTGTCGTAAGACAAGCGCGCATCTACTTCCGTAGAAACGCGGCCTGGAATGATCTCCAGGATTTTCTTACCGAAGGCCACGGCAAGACGCTCGAATGCGAGTGTGGCGACATCGCTGTCCTTGGCGCCGTCGCCGAGTTCTTTCTTGGCCTGGAGCAGGACATCGTCCACAATTTGATGGTATTGCGGCATCTGCGCCGCTGCCGTAATTAAAGAAGGATTGGTCGTCGAATCCTGAGGCTTCACCTTTTGAATGGCCTGAATGTCCCCAGTGTCGGACACCACGATTGTCATCTGACGTAGTTGTTCTAATAAGCTTTTTGACATTCCGTTCCCCTTACAAACGGCGCATCAGGAAACCGAAGGCGCCCGGGTAGCCGTCTACTTCCATCTTCGCAGAGTGAACGGTCCTATTTGCCGACGACCAGGATCTTAAATGTGTCTGGCACCATCGTCGGCCGCGGGTGAGCGTTGGTTGCGGTTGCCGCCGGAGCCGCGCCAAACTGCGCTGTCGGCAGATAAAGCTTGTGCGTCTTCTCATCCAGGGCAATAGTGCGAGCGCCCCGCTCAGTTTTTACGTTCTCCAGTACACTGAATTTGTCCTCGCTGTTTTCGCGAACCACCGTTACAGTTCCGCTCTGGCCGTTCGAGGAAAAGGCCAACTTAGTGCCAGGATCGAAAGCGGCGGCGTCCGGCCCTTCGCCGACTGTGGGCGTCGCTATCACCTTGCCCGAATCGGCGTCTACGACCGCCATCATCTTGTTGTCACAGACCGCAAAGAGCCTACGGGTGGACTTGTCTATCGCCAATCCCGAAGGCGATTCGCACGGTGCTAGCGGCCAATGGGCCGTTACCGCCAGCGTCTTGGCATCGATTCGTACGATCTCGCTCTTATCTTCCAGATTGTCGTAGATGTTCCCTTTACCGTCGCTGACCGGAAACTCCGGCTTTCCGTCTAGCTTGATTGTTCCCGCTACCGCGCCGCTCTCCGCATCAACTGCGGTTGCATCCCCGCTTCGGCCATTGAATGCGAAAAAGCGCTTGGTGGCGGAATCGTAAACGCCTCCGTCGGGATTCGTACCGGTTTTGACCCTGTTCTTTATGCTCAAGTCCTTCAGGTTGAAAACGACTACTTCGTTTGCTCCGCCGTCTGTGATAAATCCGACACCCAGATCATCGGCGGCCCAAATGCCATGGATACGATTCAGGCCTTCGATCTTGCCGGCGGGCTTCTGCGTGTCGAGATCGATTACATCCACTTCGGAGCCGTGCGAAACGTAAAGTTTGCGATTCTGAGAATCCGCGCTGAGATAGTCCCAGCCGCCTTTCCCGCCGACGTCAATCGAGCCGGTCATCTTGTAGCCTTGCGCGAAAGCGGCACAAGAGCCTAGTAAAGTAATCAGCAGTGAGCGTTGAAGACGTGATGGCATAAGCAACGTCAAGTTTATACGAACACCGTTGAGTAGTCGGAGGATTCACATGAAGTTTGTTCTTGGAGTAGTGGTCGGCATCTTACTCATCCCAATTTCTATTTACTTCTATTTTCGATTTGGATACGCCCCGGTTGCCACTGCGGCCTCGCCGATTCCGTTTGAACAGAAATTGGCGAAGATGGGCCTGCACGCCCGAATCAACGCCGAATACCCGCGCGCTATTCCCTTCCAGGCGACCGATAACGATCTGCAGAATGCCGCTCACCTTTATCGCCAGCACTGCGCGATCTGCCACGGCGTTCCAAATAATGCGAAAACCGCCACCGCGAAGGGAATGTATCCCGCGCCTCCACAACTGTTTCACGGCACTGGTGTCACGGACGATCAAGCCGGAGAGACTTACTGGAAAGTGGCCAACGGAATTCGTCTAACCGGAATGCCGGCTTACCGTGGCGACGTGTCGGATCACGATATCTGGTCCATCAGCGAAATGCTCGCGGGCGCCGATAAATTGCCCGCCGACGTGCAAGCAATCCTGAATCAAACTGTGAAGGAACAGTAGGCGTCAAAGCGCTCGCGATAAACTTCTGTTTCGGATAGGTGAACAAAAAGTAAATGTTTCGGAGCTTATTCTTTGGTGCTAGTGTGCTCTGTCTGGCGGCTTTAACCGCGTCGGCTCAAAACCCCAGTCCTGCCGCTGGGGCCGCCCAAACAAAACCCGTTACGGAGGGGGGCACACAAAATGCACCGCCGCCCGCGGGCAAGGCGCAAGATACTCGCGTTCCCGTAAGGAGGCCTGCCGGAGGCGGCGATCAGGGACCCACTTTCGATCCGGCCACTGTGGAGCGCGGCAAGAACATCTTCCAGTCGAACTGTTCGTTCTGCCACGGGGCCAATGCGAAGGGCGGCGAGAGCGGTCCGGATCTGTTGCGATCGGTTCTGGTGCTCCACGATGAGAACGGCGACAAAATCGGTCCGGTGATCCACAACGGCAGAATCGATAAGGGGATGCCAAAGTTTGCGCTCTCCGATGAACAGATTTCCG
>JALYVD010000087.1 GCA_030853405.1 Acidobacteriota bacterium
GGACGCCCGTCCCCGTCATGCCGCGACCAGAACCCGAAAGACATTTTCATGGCGCAGCGTTCTCTTCGCTGTCCTATGGCTGGTTACGGGAATGGTGCTCGGGATTCTAGCCTGGATTGGCGTAGGAAGGCTTCACTTACGGTGAACTGAGCCGGAGCGGCGGGAATGAGCCATCTTAAGCAGTTCGGCAAATACGAGATCGTACGGAAGCTGAGCCGTAGTCTGACGGACGTCTATCTCGCGCGTGACTGCGAAACGGACACTCCCGTAGTGCTGAAGTTGGTGGAGCAGTCCCGCGATGAATTCACTCAGGTTGTGATCGAGGCCGAGCGGCGCGGGGCACTGCTTCAGCGGCAACTGCACGAGACCGACGCGCGAATTCTCCAGGTCTTCGATTTCGGCGACGAACAGAACTGTTTCTTTGTCGCTATGGAGTACTTCGAAGGAAAGACGCTCGCCGAAGTCGTACGGGAAGAACGAGTTCTGGATGCTAAGCGTGCCGCCGGTTATGCAGCGGAGATTAGCAATCAGCTGAAAACTCTACACGCGTTTGTCTCCGACGTGGATGGGCGGAAAACAGCCGTAGTGCACGGCGACATCAAGCCTTCGAACCTTCAGATCGGCGCGAGTGGAGAAGTGAAGCTGCTGGATTTCGGTATCGCCAAAGTCATTAGCCTGACACGAAATCTGACCCAGCATAATCTTGGGAGTCCGAGCTATTGTTCACCCGAACGGCTCAGCAAAGGTAGCGTGGATGCGCATGCGGATCTGTGGGCGCTAGGCGTCACGCTGTATGAAATGGTATCGGGCGTGCCGCCGTACCAAGCTCAAAATACGCGCAAGCTCGAAAATCTAATTCAATCGCGTCGCCCTCCTCGTGCATTGCCCGAAAGCTGTCCGGCCGCGTTGAAAGCGGTGATTGAAAAATCGCTCGCGGCAAATCTCGAAGCGCGTTATCAGTCCGCGGATGCCTTCGAAGATGACCTGCGGACTTTTCTGGAGGATCGTCGAACGATAGCCGAGTCGGAGTCGCGGCCCGCATTCGGTTCCGGCCCGACGGTCGCTAAATACCCGGCCGGATCGACCGCTACACGGATCGTGGCGAAAACCCGCACCGTATTAAAATTGCCAGCGCGCGTCGTTTTGAAGAGCAGCACCGGACTGCGGCAGGCCGGGGTTGCTCTAGTTGCGGGTTTTCTCTTGGGGCTGGTGGTGTTGATGCCGGCAGCTTACCTTTATCATTTCCATCGAGCAAGTGCGCCGCTCCGCAATACAAACGATTACACGCATCGGAGTGTCTCCGCCATCGCGGCTGACTGGAATCTTTATCAAGACATTGCACAGCGCAGTGGATTCCTGGGATCTTTTTCTCCTACCGCTTCACTTGCTGCCCCGTTTCACGCCCGCCTGATTGCCGCTGCCGACAACATCATCAATGGCTATCGTAACCGCCCAGCGCAGTCCCTGAATCGAGCGGACTGGGAAAAGGCGCAATTCTGTCTGCGCCGAGCATTACAGATCAGGCCGGTCGATTCGAAGGCTAAGGGCAGCCTTGCACTTTGCAACGGTTATCTCAATTTGCTGCAGAATCCCAAGCTACCGAAGGCAGCGCTAAGCCTTGACCAATTCAGGGAGGCTTCGCGGTTGTTGCCTGATTCGCCAGATCCGCATCTCGGGATGGCTCGTCTGTACGTGTATTCTTATCGGAACGTGGCTCCGGCCGTCGCTGAGTTGCATGAAGCGCAGAGGCTCGGCTACCGCCCCGGTGCAAGGGAGGCAAGGGAGGCGGCTGATGGATACCTGCTCCGCGCTGAATGGGAGATGGTTCGGGCAAAGTACACGTTGCCCAAGAGTGCCGAAAAGAAATGGGTCGCTATGGCGAAGAGCGACGTTCGGCGTGCGCGGCCATGGCACTAACCAGGACTTGGGAAAGAGACCTCTCACAGAAGCTGAAGGTTGCCGGCGCACCTCGCAATCAGGAAAGGCGGCGTGAGTTCATCTGGCTTGTGAGCGCGTCCGTGATTGTCGCTCTCGGCTTGCTTCTGGTGTTCACTGCAAAGACACAGGATTTTCCGGAACTGAGCGCGAGACTGAGCCGCGGCGAACTGGTGGACTTGAACCAGGTATCGAGTCCGCAGCAGTTGGTTCCATTTCTTCAGGTCATTACGGATCCGGCGGAACGCCAGAGCGCGGCGGAACACATTGCGTCTTATTTGGAACAGCACAGAGCAGTGGCCAACGTGGGTGCTTTAGCCCACCTGCACCCCAGATTGCCTTTAGCCCGGCTCAAGCTAAGCATGATTGTGCGGACGCCGGGCGAGTTCTTGCATATCTACGCTATCTGGATCGCGGTCTATCTGATTTCGTTCTGGGCGGTTCACTTCGCGTGGCGCTTGCGGCGTTTTCGCGGCGACCCGGCGATTTTGCCCGCCCTTCAGCTCTTAACTGGAATCGGTTTGATCCTAATGGTCAGCATTCGGGATCCTTTGCGCGACACGCTAGAGTTTCGAAAGTTTGCCTGGGGCGTTTCGGTCGGGTGCGCCATTCTCTTGCTGCCGCTTCTCAAGTCTTTTCAATACCGCAACTTCTCGAAACGGATCTACACTCCGCTGCTTGCCGCGTTCGCGCTATTCATCGCGCTGATAGTGTTTGGCTCGGGGCCGACCGGCAGCGACGCCAAAGTAAATCTAGGTCCGTTTCAACCGGTGGAAGTAATTAAAATTCTGATCGTCTTTTTTCTGGCGGGGTACTTTGCGCGCCGTTGGGAATGGTTGCGGGACTTACGCCAGAAGAAACTTCTACCATCCTGGCTAGGCTGGCTTGAACTTCCAAGGGCACGGCATGCTCTGCCGGTGATGCTAGGGGTTGCCTGCGCGCTTGTTATGTTCTTCGTGCTGAAAGATATGGGTCCAGCGCTGGTGATGGGATTCGTCTTCATCGCTATGTTCGCGCTGGCGCGAGGGCGTTCCGGACTGGCGATTCTCGCGCTGGTAATGCTCGTTTCGGGCGTTGCCATCGGGTATCACATAGGCGCTCCTCACACTGTTGTGGAGCGAGTGTCAATGTGGCTTTCGCCATGGGACAACAACATTCGCGGCGGCGATCAGTTGGCGCATGGACTGTGGGCGTTCGCTACCGGCGGTCCGTGGGGTTCTGGCCCGGGTTGGGGCGATCCTGGCTTGATTCCCGCGGGACATACCGACCTGGTTCTTCCGGCAATCGGAGAAGAATGGGGCTTCGTCGGCGTGCTCGCGATTGTTTTGCTGTTTGCGTTAGTAATTTCACGGGCATTCCGCATCGCACTGCGGGCGCCGGACGAGTACGCGATGTTTCTCTCCTTCGGCTTCGGCACATTAATCGCGTTGGAGATGCTTCTGATCTCAGGTGGCGCGCTCGGCGCAATTCCCTTGTCGGGCGTTGTCTCACCCTTCCTGAGCTCTGGAAACACCGCCATGCTGGCGAATTTTCTGATCTTTGCGATACTACTTGGAATCTCTAACCAGAGTGTTCGAGCCGGAACCGATGTGGAACCGAGGCAAGTAGAGATTTTTGCAGTGCCGGTGCGAGCGATTTCGTGTGTCCTTGCGGCTTGTGTTGTCGCATTGATTGCTCGCGACCTGAGCGTTCAGGTCCTCCACGACAAAGAACTGCTTATTAAGGACGCGTACGTGATCACGCAGGATGGTGTGAAACGGCCGGAGCACAATCCACGCCTGAATCTGCTTGCGGCCTCGATTCCACGCGGAGATATCTATGATCGGCACGGCATTCTCCTGGCGACCAGTAGTTGGGATAATCTCGAAAAGCATCGGGCGGACTATGACCGTCTTGGAATTTCTATCGATCAAGCCTGTTCGCGAGTTGAGGCGCGGCATTATCCTTTTGGAGCCGCAACAGAGCACATCCTCGGGGACCTTCGTACGCGCGAAAATTTTGAAGCAAAGAATTCTTCACTAGTGGAGCGCGATTCGGGGCAGCGGCTACAGGGGTACGCAGATTATCGCGACCTTGCGCCGGTCGTGAGATATAGACATCAGCGGGATAATCCGTTGGTTGAGGCGCTTCTGGGGCGTAATCGGGATGTGCATACGACCATTGACATTCGGCTGCAGCTAAAGGCAGAAGAACTACTCCGCAACGCCCTTGAGCCGAAGGGCAAAAAGGGCGCGCTAGTGGTCCTGAATCCTGCAAGCGGCGATGTGCTGGCTTTAGCAAGCTGGCCCGCTCCTTCACCGGGCAGCCAGGCGACTCCCGATGAATTGCTTGATCGCGCGCGCTACGGCGAGTATCCGCCGGGCTCGACTTTTAAATTGGTGACTGCGATGGCCGCATTGCGGCTTGATCCCAAAGCAACGGAGACTCATTACACGTGCCGAGGTCTGGGGGGCGGACGGTCCGGAACCGTTATCCCGGGCTGGCGTCGGCCGATACGCGACGATATCGGCGACCATGCTCACGGCACGCTAGATATGGCGCGGGCCATTACGGTATCGTGCAATGCCTATTTCGCGCAGCTGGGCGTGTTCACGGTGGGAGCAAAAGCACTTCAGGAAACGGCGGGTATTCTCGGCATATCAGCTGGCGATCTTTCGGAAATCAAGAAGGCAATGCCGTTCGCCTCGTATGGACAAGGGCCGGTAGTGACGACACCATTTAAAATGGCTCGAGTGGCCGCAACCATTGCAGCCGGAGGCTTGATGCCCGAGGGACGATGGATACTCGACGGCAGTAATTCTCGCTCCGCCATGCCGCTTCCGGTACTGACTCCGGATTCGGCGGATTTTCTGGCGCGTGGCATGAGATCGGTCGTGACAAGCGGTACGGCAAGGACCGCCATGGCAGGGGTGAAGACGACGGTGGCGGGCAAAACCGGAACCGCGCAATTGGATGTAGGTGAGCCGCATTCCTGGTTTGCCGGATTCGCTCCCTATGACCAGAACGCCGCTCAGCGGATCGCGTTCGCAGTCGTTGTGGAGCACGGCGGTTATGGCGCTAAATCCGCCGCGCCGCTGGCTCGCCAACTCATCGAAACGGCACAGAACCTAGGCGTGATTTCGGAGCCTTCTCCGGAGAAGAGGTGAACTTATGGCTATTTCCGACGTGATTGAAAAGCTCGGGAAAGTGATCTTTGAGGCCCCTTTCGGAGGAATGCAAATCGCCAAAGACGCTCCGGAACTGGCGGAGATTCGGCTCGCTGTGCTCGACTCCGCTAAAGCGAAGAGCCATCGCGCCGGTGGCAAGAGTGTCTTCCCGTATAGCCTGATTCGCGTCCGGCTGCTGGGCGTTCCGCAAGAAAAGGCGGCGCTGTTTCAAAGCGATTTCTTGAACCGCTACTTCGCCGACGAGTTGAAGAGTGCGCTCAATCGTTCGAGTCACCGCTTCCCGGACGATCTTCGGGTCGAAATGCTGACGAGTCCGGAATTACCCCTCCCCGGAAAAGAATGGGTTTATGTTGAAGCCGAGATCACGGCGCAGAATGGCGCGGATGCCGCTGGTAAGCAACGTAAACCCGCGAAATTGGTCGTGCTGAATGGTACGGCGAATCGGTCGGAGATCCCTCTTGCGAAGAACAGAATCAATATCGGGCGGACCACGGAAGTTTTTCGCGGAGCCGGTCCTTCGCGGCGCAACGATTTGGCCTTTATCGAAGAAAGCGCCGTGAACCGGACAGTGTCGCGCGAACACGCACATATTCTGCGTTCGCCTCGAACGGGAGAATACCGCTTGATAAACGATCGTGCTTACAAATGCGAGAAGGACTGCGGACTTTGGATTGTTCGGGATGGATTAAGTCAACCCGTGCATCGCGGCGACCGTGGGACGTTGCTGCAATCGGGCGATGAGATTCACCTGGGTAGTGCTCTGATCCGGTTCGTGGCGAAATAAGTTAGGACGCGGTAAGCGGATTTACCCAGCGCAAACCGGAGAAGCGGCTGAAATCCTGGTCGGTTGACGCGAGCGTTGCGCCGTTTTCTATAGCCAGTGCGGCTAGAACAGCATCGCTCACCAGTGGCCCAGAAGCCTGGTGCTGGTTCATAAGGCGTTCGAGAAGCCCCCGCGTGACGCGGTCCAGGATTGATAAGCACAACGCCCGGTTGTGAAAACCAGTCCCCCAAAATAGAGAACGCTTGCGCGGACGATTTGGGATTCGGCCAGATTCGGGAGTTGGTTGAAACCCGCAGAAAGCCCCACACGCTCACCCAAGGTAAACCAATCACGTCTTCCTTTAGGAGAACGTTCTCAATCCATTGCGCGATAGCAATGTGATGGGCTGAGTTCTCGTCATGAGCATAGATCAGTATGTTCGTGTCAAGCAAGATCACCGATGCCAAGGACCTTCAGCGTACTCGATAAGACCCTCAATATCGTCGTAATTAAGATGCGGATAGTAGCCCATATTCGAAGTCTGAAGCCGTAGATTCCGTTTCGGAGTCTCCGAGGAGGACTGAGCCAAAGCCGAGCGCAATAGGTTATTCAGAGCATCTTTGAAGGAAGCCCCGGTCGATTTACTGACTTCTTTAACTCGCTCAAGGACATCTTCATCAAGAGATACAGTGGTTCTGATGCTCATGATGCCCTCATTCTAGCATCACGCGCATCAACTGTCATTTTTTCTTCCCAAGCGCATTAAACAGCGAGTTCAACGGATTCTGCTGCTGTTGCTGATTCCCTTTGGGATTCGACTGCTGCCCCGTCGCGCCGCCCAGTATCGATCCAAGAATTCCACTTACCCCCTTTGTGGGATCCCCACTTGTCGGCAGCAGATGGCTAAGCTTCATCTTGGCGAGCGCCTGAACGTCGGGCGTAAACGTCGGATGCGCCATGCTCCCAGTAACCAATACCGGAATAACCAATTCGCCTTTATTGTTTGCAAGTACGGTGTTTAAGAGGCCACCGACACCCGTGCCGCCCACGATCTTGCTGGCCGAATCTGCGAGTACCGCGTTCATGTGCATGTCGATTCCTTCAGTGACCAGATTCAGGGAGCCATTCGCCGCGAGCGAACCCTCAGGAATCCCTGCGACAAGATCATTCGTATTCGCAACACCATTGACGAAATTCAACGTGCCGGAAAATTTCCGCAAAGGAGTATCTGAACCGGAAGATTGGGCGGGAGCGGCGTTCAAAAACTTGCCAATGCGGGACAACTCGCCAAGTATGTTTACACCTTTCAACTGGCCATTTGTCACATTGAAGTTGAGAACGCCATTCAATGTCCGGGCGACGTTCGCGCCCGCGTCGATCGCGAACGTCACATTTGCATCCGCCGCCAGACTGCCATAGAGCTTATCTTTGACCGAACTGACAGCCGAGAGCAGAGCGTTTGTATCCACGCCCGAAAACTTGGTTTTCACGGAGCACAGCGGGTGCGCCGCTTTGGTATCTATCGTGATGTCACCCGTCTCTTGTCCCCCGAAAATGCCTGCTGTGACCGGCGATAGGTCCACCACACCGTTCTTCATTCTCGTGGTTGCGTGAACATTGGTCAGCACGATGTTCTGCGCCTGAATAGTGCTCGCCGACAGAGTGCCCTGAATTTGCGGGGAGTTGATCGCCCCTACGGCGGTAAGATCGGCGCTGATCGATCCTTTTACCTGATCATTTGGATCAAAAGCCGCGCCGAACAATGCAGCCAGCCGCGAGAGTTCGGTGATGGAAGCGTTAGTGGTCCGTACCCTTACATTAAGGTTGGATGGCGTGACTGCGGAATCAATTGTGCCAGTGAGGGAGACCGCCGTCGGCCCCATCTTGACGGTGCCGGACGATACATTAATCTGATCTGTCTTCTGATTGATCTGTAACGAATACTGCGCATCGATCGGGTAATTGACCTTGGCCCCCCGTACAACGGCATTGTCCAACCGCAAATTACCTTTCCCGGAAATGGTTCCATTCTGCCAGGCGAGATCCGTTTCGCCAGATGCTTGGGCGTCTGTGTTGGGAGGAACCGTGCCCGGGGCGACACTATTTACACCCGCCAGTGCGATTTGCTGGATCGAGATATGCCCACTGACCGGAGTCGCTTCAGCGCCGGTTGCAAGCGGGCCAGCCTGTCCGCGAAATGACAGCAATTCTTTTCCCGCTCCGGGGAAATGGACAGCCGCATCCACGTTAAACTGCTTCCCGGGCGCAAATCCGGTCAGTGTGAGATCGATATGGTTGTAAACCGTTCGAGGCGACTTGGAATGGTTATCTGTGACCGCAACCTGGCCGTTTGTGATTTTGAGTTCATTTAATGTCAGACCACTCTGTTGATTCGACGAAGCCGACGAGCCCAGAGTAGAAAAATTCCAGGCGCCTTGCGCGTTGCGGATCAATTCGATTTGCGGGTTGTTCAGCGTAAGATCCTTAATCTGCGGCTTTCCTTTGATAACGGACATCAGATTGGCGCTTGCATACACCTCCGAAGCGGTGGCAAATGGGCGGGAAGAAGGGAAACCCGGCGCTTCAGCAATCGAAAGGCTGTCCACTCTAATTGAAAAAGGCAGCAAATGAAGATGCAACTCGCCCAGAGCCACGGGCCGGCCCAGCTTCTTCTGCAATTCAGCTTCAATTTGTGGACGAAACCGGCTAACGTTTAGAAGACTGGCGCCCAGCACCAGTACGAGTACAATCAGGACCACAACGACAGAAAGAATAACGATGGTGCGGCGCATTCCAACTGTTAGAGTCAAATCGGGCAAAACCGGGAACAGAGAAATCGGACTACAACGTTAGGCCCGCTTCAGGACCAGGGTCGCGTTCAAGCCACCGAAGGCGAAGGTATTCGAAAGAGCGATTTCAAGGTTGGCGGAACGGGGGGTATTCGGAACAACGTCGAATCCGGAGCAGGCTGAATCGGGTCCGGTGAAATTCACGGTCGGTGGTACTAGACCATGCTGAAGAGCAAGCAGCGTTGCAATAGCCTCAATCGCCCCGGCGGCGCCTAGCGTGTGGCCATGCATTGATTTCGTTGAACTGACCAGCAGGCCGCCCAGACAATTTGAAAAGACGTTACGGATGGCCTCGGCTTCCGTCGCATCGTTGACCTGAGTTCCGGTGCCGTGCGCATTGATGTAGTCAACCCGTTCTGGCTCGATTCCCGCATCCCGGAGCGCCCACTGCATGGATCTGACCGGTCCATCGGCGCACGGTTGGGTAATGTGATGAGCGTCGGAACTCATACCGAAGCCGACGATCTCACCCAAAATGTTTGCACCGCGCGCCGTCGCGTGATCCCAGCTTTCTAAAACCAGCATTCCGCCGCCCTCGCCCAAAGAGAGACCCTTGCGGCCGGCGGAGAAGGGGCGGCAGGCTTCGGGCGAAACGACGCGCATCGCTTCCCAGGCGCGGAGCAGGCCTTCGGCGAAAACGGCCTCGCTGCCGCCCGCAATCGCAACCTTTACCTGGCCGTTACGAACCATCCAGAACGCTTGGCCGACGGCGTGGTTTGACGAGGAGCAGGCCGTTGACACGGTGTAGGCCGGTCCGTGAATCCCAAGCTCGAACGAAATGCGGCTGGCGCCCGCATTGCCCATTGTGCGAGGAATGGTGAGCGGGGCTACTCGCGGATTCCTTTCTTTGTAAAGCCGTTTATAGCCTTCTTCTTCCGAGAACTGCCCACCCACGCTGGTACCGGTGATAATCGCGGAATCGTCTGCGAGATCCGCGTCAAACTTCAAGCCGCTTTGCGCAACTGCCTCGCGAGCAGCAACGGTGGCAAACTGCGCGAACCGTTCGAGGATTATCAGATCCTTTTCACTAAAGTGATCCGCGGAATTGTAAGAGCGGGCCTCGGCAGAGGTCTGAAACTTATAGGGAGGGGCGCCCGGATCGGTTAGTGCTTGAATGCAACTCTCTCCGGCGGCGAGGCGTTGCCAGCATTCAGGAGCCGTATTTCCAAGCGCGCAGACCAGTCCGACGCCGGTCACCGCGACACGGTTCATGCCGCACCTGGCGGAACCGCTTCGATCTTTTCGGGAAAGGGCTTGTCGGACAAGAGCTTGCGAACGCCGTCCACCGTCTCCCGAACGGAGTGCATGCTTTGCACGCCTTCGTCCGGTATGTTGATGCCAAATTCGTTCTCAAGGGCAAAAATAATATTGATTCCGTCGAGCGAGTCGATTTTGAGCTCTTCGAAAGTACTGTCGAGCGAAACTGATCCGGCGGGAATGCGCTGGGTTTGTGCGATGACGCGTATGACCTGAGCGCCCAAATCTTCGGTATCCGAGTGTCCGGGCATGGGTAAAAGACCCATCATAACCTTCTGTATCCTTGAGAAGCCATACGCTTAGGTCGAATGGGTAAAAAAAATGGCCGGACGCTTTGTCAGAAGCCTGGAGAGGTGATTGGCCGCCCCAGGCGCCTGAGAAGCGCCCGGCCTAAGGAGGAGCACACAAAACACAAACTCTATACGAGGTCCGCCTGAAGGAAGATTCAGGCTAATTAAGCAGACCGCCATGCCCGAGAGCGGCGATTTCCCAGCCCGAAATTCGGTATTTAGCAAGCATTGGCGGCAGGATCAAATCTAAAATGTTTGGCTTGGCGGAACGGAAGCAGCAAGGAGCCGAGACGATCGGCACATCCTCTTTGTAGCTCAACAACATCAAATTGCCCGGTTCGACGGGTGCCAGAAAACGTTCGATGTGCGCACCAAGCCGGACGAACGCGCGCCCGACTACATCGTCGGGACCCGCCGGAGCGGTGGTGGAGGCGACCAGAATCGCGCCTGGCTTGGTGCGAAGCAGATGTTGAAGCGAACGTGTTACCTGCTCCTCTTCTTCAACCGAAGAAAGTGCATAACGGATGTTCGCGCCGAATCGTTCGAGGCGGGTTCGAACCACACCTTCGAATAAAGTTCTCGCACGATCGCCATGGACCGGGTCGGTGTAAAGGACGGCCACGTTGGGCTCGCGGATGGGCCGGGCCTGGAGAATGGGGCCCCGCTCAGTGAGGATCGAGAGAATAGCCTCCAACTGGGCCTGGGATACGGCAAAGGGCGCGCTCTTTATAGTGGCCACGCGCTCACCAGCTTGTACAAAGCGGTAGTTCGTAACCGTCGCGATGACAACGCTAGCCGTGCAGTTGATCTGCTTTAGCAACTCGTCGTCCACAAGCACGCAACTGTCTTCGGTCGCTATCAAATTGGCGCGCCCACCGGCAGCCATACGAATCTCAACGGCGCCACAGCACATACCGCCGGCTACGGCCATAACAGCTTCGTCTTCTCCGATTTCTCCCTCTTCCAGTTCGGTTACCCAAACCTGGTTCATGCCTTCAGTCTGAAGCAGGCGTACATCCTCGTCGCTCAGGACGTGACCTTTCGCCAGCAATTTCCGCCCGCCGGGCCGGAAAATCGTACAACAAAGAATACGGCCCGAAGATGCCTGAATATCAACCGTTAGCGCCCGCATTTTTGTTCCTCCCTCAGAAAAAACCAGTACTATGCTGGTTTCGTACTGAGTATACTAGTACTTGTTTGGGAAAATCCAGTAAAAAATGCAGAGAAATGAAATTTTTTCCACCGAATCCATTTGTTTATGTCATAACGCGTAGATCTAGCGGCTGCTATGATCGATTAGAGGTTGGTAACTTTTCCCTGAGTAGGAAGAATGACCAAGTCTCTCGTGCTTAAGTGCCGCGCATTGTCGAGAAGGGATCGACTTTGTGCCTTTAGACGTTTTAGTACTGCGATCTCGTCGCAGCTCTGAAATTTAGGGCAGCGAAGACAGTCTTTCCAGACTTTGAGAGGCAGTTCGCCGCGTTCCACTTCTAAGAATCCTAATCTCGCGAAAAAGCCGGGTTCATAAGTAAATGCGAAGATCGCATCGAGGTCATTCTGGCGCGCTTCTTCCTCCAGAGCTTCCACAATTGCCCGTCCAATTCCTTTTTGTTTAATTTCAGGTAACACCGCTAGAGAGCGCACTTCGGCGGTAGTCGGAGTGTAGAAATGTAGCGCGCCGCAGCCCGCTAGCGCGCCGCCGCCGTAGGCGACAGAAAAGTCTCGAATGTTTTCGGACATTTCAAACTCAGTGCG